>JAHINZ010000175.1 GCA_018895795.1 Alphaproteobacteria bacterium | reverse complement strand
GCGGTGGAGATCGACGGCGAGCCCTATTGGGACGGCGGTTTCCTGGCCAACCCGCCCCTGTGGCCGCTGTTCTATGACGACACGCCCGACGACATCCTGGTGGTCAGCCTCAATCCGTTCGTCCGCGACGAGACGCCCAAGTCGCCGGGCGAAATCATGGACCGGCTCAACGAGATCACCTTCAACGCCTCCCTGGCCGCGGAGATGCGGGCCATCGGCTTTGTGCAGAAGCTGCTGGACGAGGGCCTGCTGAAGGACACCGCCAAGGGCCACTATCGCAAGATGCTGGTCCACGCGATCACCGCCGACGGGCCGCTGGCCGACCTGGCGCTGTCGAGCAAGTTCAATACCGAGTGGAGCTTCCTGCTCGATCTGAAAGAGCGCGGACGCCAGGCCGCCGACGCCTGGCTCAACGATTGCGGCTCGCTGATCGGGGTCCGCTCCAGCCTCGATCTGAAGGCCGGATTTCCATGACCCACCCCGTCCCGACCGTCGGGGTGATCTGCCTGCGCGGCGATCAGGTGCTGCTGATCCAGCGCGGGACGCCGCCGCGGCTGGGCCAATGGAGCCTGCCCGGGGGGCGGCTGGAATGGGGCGAGACGACCGCCGCCGGCGCTCTGCGCGAACTGATGGAGGAGACCGGCGTCGAGGCCGAGCTGCTGGCCCTGGTCGACGTGATCGACGGGGTCTTTCCGGCGCGCCCCTCGCTTGACGGGAAAGGCGGCGACATCACCCGCCACTACGTCCTGATCGACTATGCCGCCCGCTGGACGGCGGGTGAGCCGGTGGCCGGCGACGACGCGGCGCAGGCGCGGTTCGTGTCGCGGGACGAGGCCATGGCCCTGGTCGAGTGGGACGAGACCCGGCGGGTGATCCACGAGACCTATGAGCGGTTCTCCGGACCGGACCGGGGGACTGGCGCGAAGACCGGCGCCATGCTCAATCCCTGACCCATGACCCTCGTTGACGCCCCTCCCGCCAGCCGCCGGCTCAGCCCCAACGCCCTGATCCTGATCGCGGTCTGCGTGGGCCTGGGCGCGGCCCTGGTCCTTCTGCCCGGCGCGACCGGTCTGCTGACCTTCGCCTTCGTCGCCGCCAGTTGGGTGCTGAGCGTCGGCATCCATGAATTCGGCCATGCCTATGTGGCCTACCGGGCGGGCGACACCACCATCATCGACAAGGGCTATCTGACCCTCGATCCGCTGAAATATTCCGACCTGTCGACCACCCTGGTGATCCCGCTGATCGCCCTGGCCCTGGGCGGCATCGGCTTTCCCGGCGGGGCGGTCTATCTGCGCGAGGATCTGATGCGCACCCGCGGCTGGCGGTCCCTGGCCTCGCTGGCCGGCCCGCTGGGCACGCTGGTCGTGCTGCTGGCGATCGCGGCGGGGATCGGCCTGATGACCCGCCAGGGCCTGGCCGGAACGCCGCTGTTCAACGCCCTGGCCCTGCTGAGCCTGCTGCAGGCCAGCGCCCTGATTCTCAACCTGCTGCCGGTGCCGGGCCTGGACGGCTATGGCGTGCTAAGGCCGTTCATGGCCGACGGCCTGCGCGCCCGCCTGGCGCCGTTCGAACGGTTCGGTTTCCTGGCGCTGTTCGCGCTGATCTTTTTTGTTCCGGGGGCCAGCGGCCTGATTTTCGGACCGGCCATCGCCCTGGCCCGGGCTCTGGGCGTGCCGGGTCCGGCCATGGGCGCGGGCTGGGACGCCTTCCATTTCTGGAGCCCGGTCGGCGGCTGAACCTTACGGCGCCCTTGACCCGCCGCCGCATCCCGCCTCTCCTTCAAACAACTGTTCAAGATGGGAGACGTGTCATGGCCTATGCGCCGTTCAATCTCGCCGGCAAGGTGGCCCTGGTCACCGGCGGCAATCGCGGCATCGGTCTGGGCATGGCCTCGGCCCTGGCCCAGTCGGGCGCTGACGTCGTGATCTGGGGCTCCAACGCCGAGCGCAACCAGGCCGCCGAGGGCGAACTGCTCAAGCACGGCGTGCGGGTCAAGGCCCAGACCGTCGACGTCTCCGACGAGACCCAGGTCGCCGAGGCCATGGTCGAGGCGGTCGAGGCCATGGGCCGGGTCGATTCGGTGTTCGCCAACGCCGGGGTCGGCTTCGGCTCGCCGTCCTTCGTCGACATGCAGACCGAGGTCTATCGCAAGATCCTGGCGGTCAATCTGGACGGGGTGTTCTTCACCCTGCGCGAGGCCTGCCGCCACATGGTCGACCGCGCCAAGGCCGGTGATCCGGGCGGCTCGTTGGTCGGGATCGCCTCGCTGGCCGCCATCGAGGGCGCGGCCCGCAACGAGGCCTACGCCGCCACCAAGGGGGCGGTGATCTCGATGATCAAGTCCGTCGCCGTCGAGCACGCCCGCTACGGCGTCCGCGCCAACGCGATCCTGCCCGGCTGGATCGCCACAGACATGACCGCCGGCGCTCAGGACAATTCCGCCTTCGCCGAGAAGGTCATCCCCCGCGTTCCGGCCCGCCGCTGGGGGCAGCCCGCCGATTTCGGCGGCATGGCGGTCTATCTGGCCTCCGACGCCTCATCCTATCATTCGGGGGACACCCTGATCATCGACGGCGGCTATTCGATCTTCTGAGACCAGATCGATTTCTGGACTCTGAAGACCAAGAAAACCCTGTGACAACAAGGGCCTTGCGCAAGCTTCGCCCAGATGAGACAGTTTTCTCGAAGGCAGTCTGGACAGCAGATCCGGACGCCTTTCGAGGAAACAAAGTGATGACCCCGCAAGACGTCGTGAGCCTCACTCCGCCCCGTGGCGCGCTGGCCTTGATCGCCATGATCCTGACCGCCATGGCGGCGTGTTTCTGGACCGACGAGCGCGCGGAAGCCCAGATTCGCGACTAGGCGCTAACGCCGGGCGGTCTTTCGCCGGGGCCGCCGACACTGTCTCGAAGGCCGCTCGTGTCCCTGACCCTCTACGCGCATCCGTTCTCGTCCTACTGTCAGAAGGTGCAGATCGCGTTCTACGAGAACGCCGTGCCCTTCGCCTACCGCCTGCTGGGTCCTGAAGATCCGGCCGCGATCGAGGAACAGCGCGCCCTGTGGCCGATCGGACGTTTTCCGGTTCTGGTCGACGACGGCGCGACGGTGGCGGAATCCAGCATCATCATCGAGCATCTTCAGCTGTTCCATCCCGGCCCGGTTCGGTTACTGCCGGACGATCCCAAGGCGGCGCTGACCGTGCGTTTCCTGGACCGTTTCTTCGACAACTATGTGATGTCGGCCATGCAGGTCCCTGTGTTCGAGGCGCTGCGCGCCGAGGGCGCGCGCAAGGATGAGGTGATGGCTCAGGCCCGCGTCGCCCTGGACACCGCCTATCAATGGCTGGAAGACCATCTGACGGGACCATGGGCGGCGGGCGAGGCGTTCAGCCTGGCCGACTGCGCCGCCGCGCCGTCCCTGTTCTATGCCGACTGGGTGCATCCCATCGGCGAAGCCTTCCCGAGAGTGCGAGCCTATCGCGCCCGGCTGCTGGCGCGGCCGTCGATGGCGCGCTGCGTCGAGGAGGGGCGACCCTATCGGCCCTATTTCCCGCTCGGCGCTCCCGATCGCGACTGACCTCGCGGCAGGCTTGCTAGCCCGCCGACCCGGCGTCCATCCTCCGGGAAAATAACGGGAGGACGGGTTCCATGGCGCTGCACACACCCCTTTGCGATCTGTTGAAGATCGAGCATCCCATCCTGCTGGCGGGCATGGGCGGGGTATCCTACGCGCCTCTGGCGGCGGCGGTCTCGAACGCCGGCGGCTATGGCGTGCTGGGCATGGCCGGAACCACCCCCGACTTCATCCGTGAGCAGATGCGGCAGGTCCGCGCCCTGACCGACAAACCGTTCGGGGTCGACCTGCTGGCCGCCACCCCCGACGCCCTGACCGACGCCGTCGAGGTGATCATCGCCGAGGGCGCCAGCGCTTTCATCGCCGGGCTCGGCGTACCGATGCCGATCATCGCACGCCTGAAGGCGGCGGGACTGAAGGTCATGGTCGTTTGCGGGGCCGTAAAGCACGCGGTGAAAGCCGAGCAGGCCGGCTGTGACGCCGTCATCTGTCAAGGCGGCGAGGGCGGCGGCCACACCGGTCTGGTCGGCACCCTGCCCCTGGTCGCCCAGGCGGTGGACGCCGTGAAGATTCCCGTGGTCGCGGCGGGCGGCCTGTATGACGGTCGCGGCCTGGCGGCGGCGCTGGCGCTCGGCGCCCAGGGCGTCTGGATGGGCACGCGGTTCATCGCCTCGACCGAAGCCCACGCGGGTGACCTTTACCGTCAGGCGATCGTCGAGGCCGCCGATGAGGATACGATCCGCACCCGTTGCTATTCCGGCAAGCCGATGCGGGTGAAGAAGAACCCCTATGTCGACGACTGGGAATCGCGCCCCGGCGAGATCCAGGGCTTTCCACAGCAGGCCATGGTCTCGATCCGGGCCGGGGCGATGGGCGGCATCGGCGGTCAGATCGAGGGCCTTCAGGCCGACAAGTCCTGTTTCGCGATGGGTCAAAGCGCCGGCGGCGTGCACGATATCCTGCCGGCGGGCCAGATCGTGGCGCAGCTGGTCTCCGAGGCCCAAGCCTCGATTCGCCGGATCGCGGCACTCGACGCCTAGTCCTTCGGCTCAGGCGTCGGTGTCGACCTCTGGCAGCACGCGCTGGAAATGGCGCTCGACGGCGTCATGGCATTCGCAGGCGCGCCGTTCGAGCGCCGCGCGGTTGAGGATTTCGATCCGACCTCGGCCGGCGGCGATGACGCCGTGGTCCTGTAGCGTCTTGGCCACCGCTGTGACGGTGGTGCGCTGCACGCCCATCATCTGGGCGAGGGTCTCCTGCGTCAGGCGAATGGGCTCGGAGCCGCAACGGTCGTGGGCGGACAGCAGCCAACGGCAATAGCGTTGCTCGACCCCGTGCAGGGCGTTGCAGGCGGTGGACTGCATCATCTGGGCCAGCAGGACGTCGGCATAACGGGCGAACAGGTCGGCCAGGGCGGGGGACTGGCTCTTCGCCTCTTCCAGCCGCGCGGTCGGGATGCAGAAGGCGAAGCCCGGCGCCCGGACGATGGCGCGGCCATAGGCCGGCTTGAAGCCCGCGCTGACGATGCCGCCCACCGCGCCCTCGCGACCGACATTGGCGACCTCCACCTCCTGGCCGTCCTCGGCGACGACCAGCAGCGAGACCATGGTGGCGTGGCAGGGCAGGTGGGTGATCGTCACATCCTCGCCGCAGTCGAACAGCAGCGCGTCACGTTGCAGTTCGACCTTGCGCAGGTGCGGCGTCAGGCGCTCGAGTTCACGCCAGCGCAACGCGCCCAGCAGGCGGTTTGAAATAAGATCGGCGCGTGCGGCATGGGGCTCGCGCAGCGTATCGGTTTGAGCCGTGTCGGCCATGATCGGTTCTCCGCAAACGTCCAGCTTGCAAGGCGATAGCGCGCGAAGCGGCGCTTTAGTTTCCCGTCGACGCGGCGAAGCTTCCAAGGCAGGCTGCTGGCCTCGATGGAGAGGGCGACATGCGCAGCGGCAATGTCCTGAAAGCACGGCTCACCGAGTACGGCGCCCTGTGGCTTGGGTCGTTTGTTCTGGTTTTCGCGGGAACCGCGATCGCCAGTCTGGGCCTGGGCCTGGATCTGATCGATCTGGCGGATAGTGTGCTGCCCCTCAGTTTCATCGTCCTGGGCCTGGCCGTGGCCGCGGGCGTGATTTTCACCGTGGCGTCGCCCACGAGTCTGGTCACCAAGGTCCTTGTCACCCTGCTGGGCCTGCTTCTGGTCTTGCCCTTGCTCTGGTCGCCGGTGCTGGCGGTGGTGATCGTGGCGGCGATCAGCCGGGTGACCATCGAATATTCACAGGCCTACGCCCAGTTCCGGATCATCGTCAGCCAGCTGATCTATCCGGTGGTGGCGCTGGTCGTGGAGGGTCCCTTGGTGGCCCTGGTCTGGAACGCGTTCCAGGTGGTGGCCTCGATCGTCGGCTTTGTCGCCTCGGCCCTGCAGGTCTGGCACGTGGTCAAGCCGTGGCTGACGCGCGGCCCCGAGACCGCGTGAGGCCCTAGCTGAGCAGGGTGGGGCGAGGCAGGACGAAGTCCTCGTTCTGGACATGAAGCGAGACGGGCAAACCGACGCCCGTGGACTGCTCGGCCAGTCTTGACGCGGCGTCGCTAGCCTGGCGCTGCGTGGGGTAGTGGCCAAATCGCAGGTGATCGCCCACGATCGACCAGTAATCACCGACCCGCACGACGCCATAATGCACTTCAGTCATGATCGACCTCCTTGCAGCGAAATTAACCTTGCGCTCATCCGTGGCGATCGCAAGGCTTAAGACGTCATAAGATC
This sequence comes from Alphaproteobacteria bacterium, assembly GCA_018895795.1. Classification (GTDB taxonomy): domain Bacteria; phylum Pseudomonadota; class Alphaproteobacteria; order Caulobacterales; family Caulobacteraceae; genus Caulobacter. The sequence goes on along the minus strand of JAHINZ010000175.1, from coordinate 18,803 downwards.
ACCATGAATTCGCGTGTAGAGCGCGGGCTCGTGACATCGGATCGCCATCCGGAAATACTGCCGCCATGCTTCGTTTGTCCGCCGCCGTCCTGATCGCCGCCAGTCTGGCCAGCGCCGCCTTCGCCCAGGAGCGGGCCGCCGATGAGCGCCAGCGCCTGCTCGATCTGGCCTACACGCTGGGCGAGAGCCACGCCCTGCGCCAGCTCTGCGACGGAGAAACCGATCAATTCTGGCGATCAAGAATGGTCCGGCTGACCGAGGTGGAACAGGCCGACCAGGCGTTCGACGCCCAACTGCGCGAGCGGTTCAACACGGGTTTCGCGGCGGGCAAGGGCGAGTTTCCGCTGTGCGACGCCTCCAGCCGTAAGGCCGAGCAGCAATCGGCCCGCAAGGGGCAGGTCCTGGCCCTGAAGCTGTCGCAGTCGATCCGGCCTGTTCAGCGTACCGAGAGTGATCCGGATTCCGTGGCGGACGTCGCGCCGACGCGCTAACCTGCGCTCAACGGTTGCACAGGAAGCGTCGACTTGACCTCATATCTGGTTCCGCTGGTCCTTCTGGCCCTGGCGTTCATTTTCATCATCAATGTCATCAAGATCGTGCCCCAGGGACGCGAGTTCACGGTCGAGCGCTTTGGCCGCTACACCCGCACGCTCAAGCCCGGCATCAGCTTCCTGACGCCGTTCTTCGAGGCGATCGGCCGTCGGGTGAACATGATGGAGCAGGTCCTGGACGTGCCCCAGCAGGAGGTCATCACCAAGGACAACGTCTCGGTGAAGGTGGACGCCATCGTGTTCATCCAGGTGATGGACGCCGCCCAGGCGGCCTACAAGGTCGACAACCTGATGTACGCCATCACCCAGTTGGCCCAGACCAATCTGCGCACGGTCGTCGGCTCGATGGAGCTGGACGAGGTGCTCAGCCAACGTGACCAGATCAATACCCGCCTGCTGTCGACCATCGACCACGCCACCGGGCCCTGGGGCGTCAAGATCGCCCGTATCGAGATCAAGGACCTCACGCCGCCGGCCGACATCACCAACGCCATGGCCCGGCAGATGAAGGCCGAGCGCGAGCGCCGCGCCGTGATCACCGAAGCCGAGGGCGAGAAACAGGCCGCCATCGCCCGCGCCGAGGGGCAGAAGCAGTCGGCCATCCTGCAGGCCGAGGGCCGCAAGGAAGCCGCCTTCCGCGACTCCGAGGCGCGCGAGCGGGAAGCCGAGGCCGAGGCCAAGGCCACCGCCTTCGTGTCGGAAGCCATCTCCAAGGGCGACGTCAACGCCATCAACTACTTCATTGCCCAGAAATATGTCGAAGCGTTCGGCGATCTGGCCCGCTCGCCCAACGCCAAGACCGTGATTGTCCCCGCCGACTTCGCCGGCCTGACGGGCACGGTCGCGGGCGTGGCCGAACTGATCAAGACGCTTGGGAGCTCGTCCAACACGGTCGCCCCGACCCCGCCGGTTGCGCGCACCAACACGCCGACCGGCGGCGCCAAGAGGAGCTGAGCCGATGGACGCCCTGGCGAGCTTCTACGCGATGCATCCCTTGTGGGTGTGGCTGGCGGTGGCGGCGGCCTTTCTGGCGGTCGAGGTCGGCACCGGCACCGGCTGGCTGCTATGGCCGGCGGTCTCGGCGGCGCTGGTCGGCGTCCTGACCTTGGCTCTGCCCCTAGGCCCGCCGCTCGAGATCGCGCTGTTCGCGGTCCTGACCATCGCCACCACCTATCTGGCCAGACGCTTCCTGCGACCGGTGCTTGAGGGCGACGCGCCGGATCTCAACGACCCCCTGCTGCGGCTGATCGGCCGTGACGGCCAGGTGCTGTCCACCTTCGAGAACGGTCTTGGCCGGGTTTTCGTCGACGGCAAGGAATGGCAGGCCCGGCTCGAAGGCGACCCGCCTCTGCCGGGACAGCGGGTCCAGGTGCTGGGCGTCGATGGCGCGACTCTGACGGTGCGGGCTTTCTAGAACTGCTCCCTTCCGACTGCCCGGGCCATGCTCTGGGCGATCCGCCCACGCGCCACCCTAGCGCTTTGCCTTGTGAGTCCCCATCTGGCGGCTACACCGCCGCTTGCATCGCGCGGGGAATGACAGGGGGCCCCGTGACGGGCATTATTTCGGTATCGGGTCTGACCAAGACCTATGCTTCAGGCCATCAGGCCTTGAAGTCGGTGGATCTGCAAATCCGCAAGGGCGAGATCTTCGCCCTGCTGGGGCCAAACGGGGCCGGCAAGACCACCTTGATCAGCATCATTTGCGGCATCGTCAATCCCAGCACGGGAACGATCCTGGCCGACGGCCACGATGTGGTGCGCGACTATCGCGCCGCCCGCAGCAAGATCGGCCTGGTGCCACAGGAACTGCACACCGACGCCTTCGAGACCGTGTGGGCCACGGTGCGCTTCTCCCGCGGCCTGTTCGGCAAGGCGCCCAACGACGCCCATATCGAGAAGATCCTTCGCGACCTGTCGTTGTGGGACAAGAAGGACAGCAAGATCCTGGCGTTGTCTGGCGGCATGAAGCGCCGGGTGATGATCGCCAAGGCCCTGAGCCATGAGCCGACCATCCTGTTCCTCGACGAACCCACCGCCGGCGTCGACGTGGAGTTGCGCCGCGACATGTGGGAGATGGTCCGCGCCCTGCGGGCCAGCGGCGTCACGATCATCCTGACCACCCACTATATCGAGGAGGCCGAGGAGATGGCCGACCGGATCGGGGTGATCAGCAAGGGCGAGATCATCCTGGTCGAGGACAAGGCTGTGCTGATGCGCAAGCTGGGCAAGAAGCAGCTGACCCTGCAGCTGCGAAACCCGCTCACCGCCGTGCCCGCCGCGCTGTCGGCCTATCCTCTGGAACTGGCCAGCGACGGCCACGAGTTGATCTACACCTTCGACGCCCAGGCCGAGGAGACCGGCATCGCCGAGCTGCTGCGCCGATTGGGCGAGGCGGGCGTCGACTTCAAGGACCTGCACACCAGCCAGAGCTCGCTGGAAGATATTTTTGTCAGCCTGGTGAGGGACGCCCAATGAACCTCCACGCCATCAAGGCCATCTACCGCTTCGAGCTGGCGCGTTGGTTCCGCACCTTGGCCCAGAGCATCATCGCGCCGGTGATCTCGACCTCGCTGTATTTCGTGGTGTTCGGCTCGGCGATCGGCTCGCGCATGCAGTCGATCGATGGGGTCAGCTACGGCGCCTTCATCATTCCCGGCCTGGTCATGCTGTCGCTGCTCAGCGAGAGCATCTCCAACGCCGCCTTCGGCATCTACATGCCCAAATGGGCCGGCACGATCTATGAGCTGCTGTCGGCCCCGGTGTCTTGGATCGAGACCGTGATCGGCTATGTCGGGGCGGCGGCGAGCAAGTCGGTGCTGCTGGGTCTGCTGATCCTGGCGACGGCGCGGATCTTCGTGCCGTTCGAGATCGCCCACCCGTTCGTGATGGCGCTGTTCCTGGTGCTGACGGCGGTGACCTTCAGCCTGTTCGGTTTCGTGATCGGGGTCTGGGCCGACAACTTCCAGAAGCTGCAGATCGTGCCGGCCCTGATCATCACGCCCCTGACCTTCCTGGGCGGCAGCTTCTACTCGATCAGCATGCTGCCGCCGATCTGGCAGAAGATCACCCTGTTCAACCCGGTGGTCTATCTGATCAGCGGCTTCCGCTGGAGCTTCTACGGCGTCTCCGACGTCGGGGTGGGCGTCAGCCTGGGGATGACCTGCGTGTTCCTGGCCCTGTGCCTGGCGGCGGTGTGGTGGATCTTCAAGACGGGCTACCGTCTGAAGACCTGAGGCCGGCGGGGCGCGCTTCTCCCAAAGGGGGTGGCGCGCCCGCCCGTTTACTCGGCCGGCGCGCCGACCGCGGCCGCGGTGAGGCAGACCAGGCCCACCATCACCATGCCGGCGCGGGCCCATCGACCGCCACGGCCCGTGCGCAGCGACACCCAGAGACCCAGGCCGCACTGCAGGGCGTAGAACACCGCGAACGCCCGCGATGACAGGGCGATCACCTGGAACGGGTCGGTGATCCAGACCAGAACCAGCGACAGTCCGGCCGCGACGACGAACGCGACCGGAACGCTGAGACGCTTCTGGCTGACCTCGTTCATCAGCCCGCCCGCGCCGATCGAATCCGCCACGGCCGCGCTCATCTGGCTGGAAATCGCGCCGGCCAGGACAAGCAGCCCCAGGAAGGGCGCAACGCTTTCCATGATGTCGAGAATGCCCGCCACCCCGGGTGTCGCCGCCGCCTGGCTTAGAAACGGCGTCAGTAAAAGCAGGAAGGCGGCGTAGATCGCCGAGGAAATCCACTGGGCGCGCCGCATGGTCACGATCCGCGTTTGCTTATCGTAGGCATAACCCAGATAGCGCGAGGTCTCGAACCCCTGGACGGTGATCAACAGGCCCAGCAGCATCGGCAGGCTGTGGAGGTTGATCACGGTGGGCGGCACGGGCGCGTGCGCGCCATGGATGATCCAGAAGGCCGCCAGCGCCGCCATCATGCCCGCGATGACGCCCAGCTTCACGGCCACGGTGCCGTGCGCCAGACCCTCCACGCGCTTCAGATTGCCGAAGAACGCCAGGCTGATCAGCCCGGCGATGATGGCAGTCACCAGGATATTGGAGGCCAGGGCGTGATGGGCCGGGTCGACGTGAAACGGTCTCAGGCCAAACTCCGCCAGCAGCTTGAGGTAGTAGGCCACGGACACCGCATAGGCCAAGGCCAGCACCACCTGGCTGATCCGCGCCAACCAGGCGACGCGATCATTGAACGGCGACGCCTCCAGATAGTCCTCCACGTGAAGGATGTTGAAGCGCATGACCGCGCCCATCGCATAGGCGATGGCCAGCAGGATCAGCTCGGCGCCCAGGGCGGCGGCCCCGAATTCCTTGGCCAGCAGCGGGCCGCAGATCAGAAAGCCGCTGCCGATGATCGAGGCCAGCGGCGTTACGGTCGCCGACCAGCGCGCGCTGCGGGCCACCGGGCCGAAGGATAGGCTGAGCGCGACGAGCACGGCGATCACGATCGCCAAGATCAAAATATACAAGCTGCCGCCCTGTGAGGCCAAACGCCTCGTCGAAGGATAGGCCCGCTCGCGCGCGAACGCCACGCTCGGGTGCGTGGCTAACGCAGGCCTGTCCTGGCGGGGGCCTTGTTCAGGTTTGGCGTGCCTTTGAGGTCTTGACGCCCAGGCCCGGAACCCCTTTGGCGACCATCGACGCCTCGGTCGCGCGGATCATCGCGCGCTCGCCGTTGAAGACCGCCAGGGCCTGGCAAGCCTCGAAGAATCCGGGGTCGCTGCGGGTGTCGATCGCCGGCTGGATGACAATCAGATTCAGATCCCGCGCCTTGAGTTTCAGGAGCACCTCCAGCAGGTCGACCATCGCGCCGGCCAAGGCATGCAGGCTGGGCGCGGCCAGGGTTCCGCCGTCCTCCAAGGCGGCCAGGGCGCGATCGAGGCCCGGGCGCACCACGCCGCCGGCCAGGCATCGGTCGCTGAAGACTTCCTGGCAGCCCAGGAGCAGCAGCCGCTCTTCCTGAGCCGGGCTGAAGAAGATCCCGCGAACGGGCGGGACGCGGTAATAGCCGACGAAGTTCATACCGGCTCTTGGCAAACCCGTCGGCCGTTGGCGAGGGGGTTCTGGCGCAGAGGGCCGATCGCCCACAAGTTCCGGCGATCTAGCGCCGCGTCTGGCTCAGGCCCTGGTTGGCCAGTGCGTCGGCGCGTTCGTTCAGCGGATGGCCGGCATGGCCCTTGACCCAGCGCCAGTCGACCTCGTGGCGATTGCGGGCGGCGTCCAGGCGTTTCCACAGGTCGTCGTTCTTGACCGGGCTCTTGTCGGCCGTGCGCCAGCCGCGCGCCTTCCAACCGTGGATCCACTGAGTGACGCCCTTCATCACGTACTGACTGTCGGTGTGCAGCTCGACCTTGCAGGGCTTGTTCAAGGTCTCAAGGGCCTGGATGGCGCCCATCAATTCCATGCGGTTGTTGGTCGTGTGGGCCTCGCCGCCGCAGATTTCCTTTTTCTTCTCGCCGTACAGCATGATCGCGCCCCAGCCTCCGGGACCGGGATTGCCCTTGCAGGCGCCGTCGGTGAAGACGATGACCTTCGGCGTCATGCTCCGGTCCCGAACAGGGTCAGGCCCTCGCGGTGGACGGCCAGCTTGCGCTCATATTCCATCGGGTCATGCGGCTTGACCAGCGCCCCGGCCGGCGTCGCCTTCCAGTCGGCCAGACGGGTCAGGAAGAAGCGCATGGCCGCGCCGCGCGCCAGGATCGGCAGGGCCTGCTTCTCGGCGGGGCTCAGCGGCCGACGGCGCTGATAGCCCGTCAGCAGCGCGGCGGCGGCCGTGGCGTTGAAGCTGCCGTCGGGCTCGAAGCACCAGGCGTTCAAGGTCACAGCGACGTCATAGGCGTAGCTGTCGTCGCAAGCGAAGTAGAAGTCGATGGCGGCGGCGAACCGGCCGTCCGGCTTGAAGAAGACGTTATCGGGGAAATAGTCGGCGTGGATCACCCCTGACGGCAAGTCGCGCGGCCAGGCCAGAGCCAGTTCCGCCAGGTCCTTGTCGATCGTGGTCGCCAAGCCCGGCTTCAGATCCTCGGCGCCCTGGCGGTGCTTGGAAAACAGCGGGGCCCAATAGGGTTGGCCCAGATCATTGAGGCGTCGGCCGGGGTAGCCTTCGCCGGCCAGATGCAGACGAGCCAGGCCCTCGCCAGCCTCGCGGCAGTGGGCCACGGTGGGGCGACGCACGGACAGGCCCGGCAGGAACTGCACCAGGGCGGCGGGCTTGCCGCGCAGGGTCTTCAGCGTGCGGCCGGCGCGATCGGCGATCGGCGTGGCGCTGGGAAAGCCGCGATCGGCCAGCCAGCGCATCAGGTTGAGGAAATAGGGCAGGTCTTCCGGCGCGGCGCGCTTTTCGTAGACCGTCAGGATGAACCGCCCGGTCTCCGTCTCCAGCAGGAAGTTGGAGTTCTCCACGCCCTCGGCGATGCCCTTGAACGCCAGGGCCCGCCCTAGGTCGAAGTCTGCCAGGAAGTCGGCGAGTTCTTGGTCGGTGATGTCGGTATAGACGGCCATGATCGGGGGATGCGGGAGCCGGCGCCGGCGGTCAAGAGGGCGTCAGGTCGTTAGCAGGCGCGGCAACTTGAAGGTCACCGTCTCGCGGGCCTCGATCAGGTCCTCGATGATGACCTCATAGCGCTGGGCGATGGCGTCGATGACGCCCTGGACCAAGTCCTCGGGGGCCGAGGCGCCGGCCGTGAGGCCCACGCGCGAGACGCCCTCGAACCAGGACCAGTCCAGCCCGCTGGCGTCGTCGATCAGCCGGGCGTCCTTGGCGCCGGCCTTCAGGCCGACCTCCGCGAGGCGCACGGAATTCGAGGAATTGCGCGACCCGACCACCAGGATCAGCTCAGAGGAACTGGCCAGGTGTTTGACCGCGTCCTGGCGGTTGGTGGTCGCGTAGCAGATGTCTTCCTTGTGGGGCGCGGCGATGCCGGGGAAGCGCTGCTTCAGGGTTTCGACCATCTCGGCGGTGTCGTCGACCGACAGGGTGGTCTGGGTTAGGAAGGCGACATTGGCGGCGTCCTTGGGAGTCCAGACGCGGGCGTCGGCGATGTTCTCGATCAGGGTCACCGAACCCTCGGGCAGTTGGCCCATGGTGCCGACCACTTCCGGATGACCGGCATGGCCGATCAGCACGATCTCCCGACCGGCGTCGAAATGTTTCTGGGCTTCGACATGGACCTTGGAGACCAAAGGGCAGGTGGCGTCCAGATAGATCATCTGGCGGGCCTTGGCTTCGGTCGGCACAGACTTGGGGACCCCGTGCGCCGAGAACACGATCGGGCGGTCGTCGGGCGCTTCGGACAGCTCCTCGATAAACACCGCGCCCAGGGCTTTCAGGCGATCCACGACATGGCGATTATGGACGATCTCGTGGCGCACATAGACGGGCGCGCCGAATTTTTCGATGGCCCGTTCGACAATCTGGATGGCCCGGTCGACGCCCGCGCAAAATCCCCGCGGGCTGGCGAGCACGATGGTGAGCGGCGTACGGATTGGGGTGATGGCGTTCATGACCCGGAACCTAAGCGTTCAACGACGCGCGCGCCAGCGTCGGCGCCCAGGTCCGCGTCCAAAGCAGCACATTGCGACGTCACGCATATGCCTTTATCAGGCTGCATGACGCCGTCTGGGGCATACGCTCCTTCAGGCTCTTCATTTTCTGACCGGACGTTTCATGCGCCCTAAACTCACTCTCGCCCTCAGCGCTCTGATGGCTGTCTCGGTCGCCGCCTCAGCGGTGAGCGTTCACGCCCAATCGCGTGGTCGTGGCCAGGATCAGGGCCAAGGTCAGGACGAAGAGCAGGCCGGCAAGAAGAAGAAGCGCGACGAGGAGTGGAACCAGTCCAAGGCGCCGCTGGCTCAGCTGCGCAACGCGGGTCCATGTCCCTATGTGAAGGTGCTGTACGACGCCAGCCGGTACATCGACTTCAAGGATGGCCACGAAAGCGCGTCGGCGGCGGGCTTTACTGGCGAGATTCAGGGAATCTCCTCCGGTTGCGCCTACAAGAGCGATGACCCGATCACCATGCGCGTCGAGGTCCTGTTCCAGCTGGGGCGCGGTCCCGCGGCGCCGGACTCGCATCACACCTATCGCTACTGGGTGGCGGTGACCGAGCGGAACCAGGCGGTGATCGCCAAGGAATATTTCGACCTGCCGATCACCTTCCCGGCCGGCCAGGACCGGATCTTCGCGACCGAACAGTTGCAGAGCATCACGATCCCGCGCGCCGACGCCAAGGTCAGCGGCGGCAATTTCGAAGTGTTGATCGGCTTTGACGTGACCCCGGAAATGGCCGCCTTCAATCGCGAGGGCAAGCGCTTCCGGGTCAATGCGGGCCAAACCGCGCAAGCAGGGGCTGTCACCAAGCAATGAGCGATTTGAAGCGGTCCCTGAGCGAAGCGGCCGCGGCCGCTTTCCAGGCCGCCGGACTTTCTCCCGAGTTCGGGCGTGTCACGGCGTCCGACCGGCCCGACCTCGCCGATTTCCAATGCAACGGCGCCCTCGCGGCGGCCAAGAGCGCCAAGCGTAATCCGCGTGAGATCGCGGTGCAGGTGGTCGATCACCTGAAGGGTGATCCGCGTCTGGCCTCGGTCGAGATCGCCGGCGTCGGCTTCATCAACATGCGGGTCAGCGCCGAGGCGCTGTCGGCCCGGGCCAAGGAGATCGCCGCCGATCCGCGCGCCGGCGCCGAAGTGGTCGAGCATCCGCGGCGCGTGCTGATCGACTATGCCGGCCCCAACGTCGCCAAGCCGATGCATGTGGGCCATCTGCGCGCCTCGATCATCGGCGAGTCGGTCAAGCGCCTCTATCGCTTCCGCGGCGACGATGTGGTGGGCGACGCCCACTTTGGGGACTGGGGTTTCCAGATGGGCCTGCTCATCACCGCGGTGATGGACGAGGACCCCTTCATCCGCGCCCTGATGGAGAAGCTGCCGGAAGCGCCGCGCGGCTTCACCAAGGCCGACGAGGACAAGGTGCTGGCCGAGCTGGCACCGCGCGTCAGCCTGGCCGACCTGGATCGCCTCTATCCGCTGGCCTCGGCCCGCCAGAAGGAAGATCTCGACTACAAGGAGCGGGCCCGCAGGGCGACCGCCGAGTTGCAGAACGGGCGCTTCGGCTACCGGCTGCTGTGGCGCCATTTCGTCAGCGTCAGCCGCGTGGCCCTGGAGCGTGAATTTCACGCTCTCGGCGTCGATTTCGACCTGTGGAAAGGCGAGAGCGACGTTCAGGACCTGATCGCGCCAATGGTGCGCCAGCTCGAGGACAAGGGCCTGCTGGTCGAGGATCAGGGCGCCCGGATCGTCCGCGTATCTCAGGAAGGCGACAAGCGCGACGTGCTGCCGCTGCTGGTGGTCTCGTCGGAAGGCTCGGCCATGTACGGCACGACCGACCTGGCCACGATCCTGGACCGCCGCAGCTCGTTTGATCCGCACCTGATTCTCTACTGCGTCGACCAGCGTCAGGCCGACCATTTCGAGACGGTGTTCCGCGCCGCCTATCTGGCCGGCTACGCCGAGCCCGGCACGCTGGAACATATCGGCTTTGGCACCATGAACGGCAGCGACGGCAAGCCGTTCAAGACCCGCGCCGGCGGTGTGCTGAAACTGCACGACCTGATCGAGATGGCCCGCGAAAAGGCCCGCGAGCGTCTGCGGGAAGCCGGCCTCGGCGCCGAACTGTCGGAAGAGGCCTTCGAGGACACCGCCCACAAGGTCGGGATCGCGGCGCTGAAGTTCGCCGACCTGCAGAACTTCCGCGGCACGTCCTATGTCTTTGACCTGGATCGCTTCACCAGCTTCGAGGGCAAGACCGGGCCGTATTTGCTGTACCAGTCGGTGCGGATCAAGAGCGTGTTGCGCAAGGCGGCGGAGGCGGGCGTTCAGGCTGGGCGGATCGTGATCGGCGAGCCGGCCGAACGGGATCTGGCCATGCTGCTGGACGCCTTCGAGGGCGCCCTGACGGAGGCCTATGACAAGAAGGCCCCCAATTTCGTGGCCGAGCACGCCTACAAGCTGGCCCAGACCTTCTCGAAGTTCTATGCGGCTTGCCCGATCATGAGCGCCGAGGACGAGGCTACGCGGGCCTCGCGCCTGAACCTGGCCCAGACCACCCTGCGTCAGCTGGAACAGGCCCTGGAGCTGCTGGGCATCGAGGCGCCGGAGCGCATGTAGGTGTCGATCCCCTTTCCCGCTTGCGGGGAAGGGCGTTCGCCATTGCAATCGTCCGTGGCCCGCCCGAAAGTCCCGGCGCTTTGATGCGTCGGGAGGGGTCATGAAGAAGTCCGCGGTCGCCATGTTGATGGCGGGTGTCTGCGCCAGCGCCATCGTCGCGCCAGCTTTCGCCGCAAAGGCGCCGGCGGCTTCGGCCAAGGCGGGCGACAAGTTCACCAAAGCCATCGCCGGTCTCGAGCGCAAGGACGGCCTCGTCCCGGTGTTCGTCGACAAGCCCGGGGCGCGGATTTTCCTGCTGCTCCCCAAGCCGGGCGCGGACGGGATCGCCGCCCGCTATCTCTATCAGACCTATCTTCGCGCGGGCCTCGGCTCGAACCCGACCGGGCTGGATCGGTCGGCGCCGGGCGACACCCAGATCATCGCCTTCCGCAGCGTGGGCGGAAAGGTCATCGCTCAGTTCGAGAACTGGGGCTTCTCGGCCGCGCGCGGCTCGGTCGACGAACAGCAGGCGGTCGCCGACTCGTTTCCGAACTCCAGCGTCTGGTCGAACACCATCGCGGCGCAGGCTCCGGATGGTGGGCTTCTGGTCGACATCACGACCTTCCTGACCCGAGACGCCCAGGGCGTGGCCAAGACCCTCAAGCGTAGCAAACAGGGCGACTTCCGCCTGTCGGACGGCTTGTCCTATCCGGACACCGGCGGGGTGAACGCCTTTCCCCTCAATATCGAACTGGAGGCGGTCGAGACGTTCATCAGCGACGATCCGGGTTCGGAGGTCCGGGGGATCGCGCCCGATCCCGGCAACGTGTCCCTGGTGCTGCATCATTCCTTGGTCGCCCTGCCCGAGCCGGGCTACCAGCCGCGCCAGAACGATCCCCGCGTCGGCGTGATTGACCATACGGTGGCCGACTATTCCGCGCCGCTCGCCGAACCCCTGGTCTATCGGCTGGTCCACAGATTCCGCCTGGAGAAGACCGATCCCGCCGCCGCGCGTTCGCCGGTCAAGAAGCCGATCGTCTTTTATATCGACCGCGCTGCGCCAGAGCCCGTTCGCTCGGCGCTTATCGAGGGCGGCCGTTGGTGGAACCAGGCCTTTGAGGCGGCGGGCTTCATCGGCGCCTTCCGCGTCGAGGTCTTGCCCGAGGGGGTGAGCCCGCTCGACGCCCGCTACAATGTCGTCAACTGGGTGCACCGCCAAACGCGCGGCTGGTCTTACGGTCATGCGGTGGTCGATCCGCGGACGGGGGAGATCGTCAAGGGCGACGTGCTGCTGGGGTCCCAACGCATTCGGCAGGATCGCCTGATCTTCGAGGGTCTCGAGGGGGCGGCCGGGACCGGCCAGGGCGGGCCCAACGATCCGATCGAGATTTCCCTGGCGCGGCTTCGCCAGCTGGCGACCCACGAGATCGGCCATTCCATCGGCCTTCAGCACAACTTCGCCGCCAGCACCTATGCCGGCCGCGCTTCGGTCATGGACTATCCTGCCCCGAAGATCGCCATCCATGACGGCCACCTGGACTTTTCCGACGCCTATGGGCGGGGCGTCGGGGTCTGGGACAAGTTCGCGATCGACTGGTTGTACAGCGCCGCCCCCGCCGGAACGGATGAGAAGCTCTGGCTGAAGGCCAAGGCCGACAAGAGCCAGGCCGACGGCTTGCGTTATGTTTCGGACGAGGACGCGCGGGGATCTGACACCCCGCATCCCTTGGGCGCGGTGTGGGACAACGGCTCCGAACCCGTCGCCGAGCTTGATCACCTGATGGCGGTGCGCAAGATCGCGCTGGATCGGTTCGGCCTGTCCAACCTGCCCAAGGGGGCGTCGGTCGCCGACCTGCGCCGCGTGATCGCGCCGATCTACATTTTCCAGCGCTACCAGGTCGACGCGACGGCGAAACTGATCGGCGGGATTGACTTCACTTACGGCGCGGAGGGCGATGGCCACGAGTCTAGCCGGATCGTGCCGGCCGACCGACAGTCGGCCGCCATCGACGCCTTGCTGCGGACGATCGCGCCCGCCGCGCTCGACCTTTCGGACAAGACGCTGGATGTCTTGACCTCGGGCCAGTCCCAGGGCGGCGACCACGCCTATGAGATCGAAACCTTCGGAGAAGGGCCGGTGTTCGACCTGCCCGCCGCCGCCGAGATCGCGGCTGACCTGGTCTGGAGCGACCTTTTCGCGCCCGCCCGCTTGAACCGCCTGGTCGAGGCGCGGCGGCGAGACCCGGCCCAACCGGGTGTGGAGGGGCTGCTGGACAAGGCCTTGGCCTTCGCCGCCATGGACGGCAAGGCGACCGGACGCCAGGCCGAGCTCGCGCGGCGGGCTCGGCAGCGCATGGTGGTCGCCCTGGCCGAGAGCCTGGAAGACAAGAGCCTGTCGCCGACCGCCGCCGACGTCATCCGGGCGCGCCTGGCCGATTGGGGCAAGAGTCTATCGAAGGCGGCCGGCGACCCCGCCGACCGGGCCCAGGCCCGGGCCTTGGCCGGGATTGTCGCTGACGAGAGCGGCGACCGTCTCGCGGCCTTGGTCGAGGGCGGGAAGGGCAAGGTCGCTATCCCGCCGGGCCCGCCGATCGGAGAGGACGACTGGTTTGGCGACATAGGCCTCTAGTCCGCCCGCAGCCGGACTGGCCGCGCTTGACTCGAACGTCAGGCTCCCGCATTGAGCCGACGACCCTCGCGGGAGACATCGGGATTCGCGTCCCGAGGCCGAAGGCGCAACCGCCCCGGAAACGCTCAGGCAAACGGACCGCGCGGGTTTAGGAACGCTGGAAAGAGGCAATCTGTGAGGATTGCCCGCCGAAGGAGCAAGGCCGAGCCCTTTTCACTTTGAAGGGCGGCCGGAATCTCTCAGGTCAAAGGGACAGCGGGGGCGCGATCGTCTGGCGAAAGCCGGGCCAGCAGCGCCGTCCCCGCCTGGAGTCCTCCGCGTGTCCGATCAAGATCTCAAGAAGACGCCTCTGTTCGAGGCGCATGTCGCCGCCGGCGCCCGCATGGTGCCGTTCGCGGGCTATTCCATGCCGGTGCAGTACAAGGACGGGGTGCTCAAGGAGCATTTGTGGACCCGCGAGCACGCCGGTCTGTTCGATGTGTCGCACATGGGCCAGGCCCGGCTGCGCGGCGCCAATCCCGCCAAGAGCTTCGAAAAGCTGGTCTCGGCCGACTATCAGGGCCTCAAGCCCGGCAAGCAGCGCTATGCGGTGCTGCTGAACGATCAGGGCGGCGTGATCGACGACCTGATGACGGCTCGCCCCGACGACGACGGCCTGTTCATCGTCGTCAACGGCGCCTGCAAGGACAACGACTACGCGATCATCGCCAAGGCCCTCGAGGGCGAGGCGACGGTGGAGCGCCTGGAGGACCGGGCGCTGCTGGCGCTGCAAGGTCCCGAGGCCGCCGCCGTGCTGGCCGCCCACGTTCCGCAAGCGGCGAGCATGGTGTTCATGGACACCGTGGCCCTGACTGCTTTCGGCGTCGACGCCATCATCTCCCGCTCGGGCTATACCGGCGAGGACGGCTACGAGATCTCGGCGCCGGCCGCTGATGCGGCTCGCATCTGGAATACGCTGTTGGACGACGCGCGGGTCAAGCCGATCGGCCTGGGCGCGCGCGACAGCCTGCGCCTGGAAGCGGGTCTGCCGCTGTACGGCCACGACATGGACGAGACCGTCTCACCGGTCGAGGCCGGCATGAATTTCGCGATCGGCAAGAGTCGCCGCGAGGCCGGCGACTATCTCGGCGTCGATCGGATTTCCAGGGAACTGGCTGGCGATTTGAAGCGCGTACGGGTCAACCTGCGCGTCCTGGAGGGTGCGCCCGCGCGGGAAGGCGCGGAGATCGCCGACGAGACCGGCGCCGTGGTCGGCGTGGTCACCAGCGGCGGCTTTGGCCCCAGCGTCGGCGGCGCCATCGCTATCGGCTTCGTGCCACCCGCGCTGGCGGTCATCGGCGCGCAGCTGAAAGTCATCGTTCGCGGCAAGCCGCAGGCGGCGCAGGTCGTGGCCTCGCCGTTCGTTCCCAATCGTTACGTCCGCAAGATCTGAAAAGGGCCCAGACCAATGCGCTTCACCAAAGACCATGAGTGGGTCGCCGTCGAAGGCGACATCGCTACCGTCGGCATCACCGCCTACGCCGCCGAGCAGCTGGGCGACGTGGTGTTCGTCGAGGTTCCCGACCTCGGCAAGACCGTCAAGCAGGGCGACGGCCTGGCCGTGGTCGAGAGCGTCAAGGCCGCTTCGGACGTCTACGCCCCGGTCTCGGGCGAGGTGGTCGAAGCCAACACCGCCCTGGGCGATGCGCCCGAAACTGTCAACGCCGTGCCGGAAACGGGCGGCTGGTTCGCCAGGATCAAGCTGTCGGTCCCCGCCGAGGTCGAGGCCCTGATGGACCGCGATGCCTACGAAGCCTTCCTCTCGACCCTCTGATTTTCCTGTCATCCCGGTTCAGGCCGGGATGACAAGCACAGGCTCCTCCCCATGCGCTACCTCCCCCTTACGCCCGAAGACCGCACCGAGATGCTGGGTGTCATCGGCGTGGACTCGATCGACGCCCTGTTCGTTGACGTGCCCGCCTCGGCCCAGCGGTCCGGAACCGTCGACTTACCGCTGCACGCCGGCGAGTTGGAGGTCGAGCGCGAGATGGCGGCCCTGGCCAGGCGCAACCGCGCGGCGGGGGACGGACCGTTTTTCTGCGGAGCCGGCGCCTACCGCCACCATGTGCCGGCCACGGTCGACCACATCATCCAGCGGTCGGAGTTCCTGACCAGCTATACGCCCTACCAGCCGGAAATCGCCCAGGGCACCCTGCAGGTGCTGTTCGAGTTCCAGACCCAGGTCGCCGCCCTGACCGGCATGGAGGTGGCCAACGCCTCGCTCTATGACGGCTCCACCGCCGCCGCCGAGGCGGTGATGATGGCCACCCGGGTCACCCGTCGCAACAAGGCGGTGATGTCGGGCGGGCTGCACCCGCATTATGTCGAGACCGTCGAGACCCTCGCCCACGCGGCCGGTGTCGGCACCCAGCGTTTGGCCGTCGCCATCGACGCAGAGGACGCGGTGATCGCCGCCATCGACGCCGACACCGCCTGCGTCGTCGTCCAGACCCCCAATGTGTTCGGCACGGCCACCGACGTGACGAAGATCGCCGCCGCCGCCCAGGCCGCCGGGGCCCTGCTGATCGTGGTCACCACCGAGGTGGTGTCGCTGGGCCTCTTGAAGTCGCCCGGCGAGATGGGCGCCGACATCGTGGTGGCCGAGGGCCAGTCGATCGGCAACGGCCTGAACTTCGGCGGACCCTATGTCGGCCTGTTCGCCTGCAAGGAAAAATATATCCGCCAGGCCCCGGGTCGGCTCTGCGGCGAGACCGTCGACGCCGACGGGCGTCGTGGCTTCGTGCTGACACTATCGACCCGAGAGCAGCATATCCGCCGCGACAAGGCGACGTCGAATATCTGCACCAATAGCGGCCTCTGCGCTCTGGCCTTCAGCATCCATATGAGTCTGCTGGGCGAGGTGGGGCTTCGTCAGCTTGCGGCCATCAATCACGCCAAGGCGCGGGCCCTGCGCGACGCACTGGCCGCCGTGGCGGGGGTCGAGATCCTCACTCCGCGCTTCTTCAACGAGTTCGCCATCCGCGTGCCCGGCAACGCCGCCGGGATCGTCGAGACCCTGGCGGCCCATGGCGTCATCGCCGGCGTGCCGTTCTCGCGCCTCGACGCCAAGGCCGGTCTTGACGATGTGCTGCTGGTGGCCGCCACCGAGACCACGCTCGATATCGACATCACCGTCTTTTCCAAGGTCCTGGCCAAGGTCATCGCCCAATGAGCATGAACAGCGTTGGACGGCCGACCCGTCCCCAAACCGCCAATGACGGCGCCCGCGGTCCCGAAACCCTGACGGGCGCGCGGGGTCTGTTGCAGGACGAGGCCCTGATCTTCGAACGGGACGGTTGGCACAAGACCGGCGTGGATCTGCCCGAAGCCTCGGCTCCCGCCGACGACCTGGGAAGCCTCTTGCGGACCGCTCCCATCGGCCTGCCCGGTCTTTCGGAGCCGGAGGCGGTGCGCCATTATGTGCGCCTGTCCCAGAAGAACCACGCCATCGACCTGGCGCTCTATCCGCTGGGCTCGTGCACGATGAAGCACAACCCGCGCCTGAACGAGAAGGTGGCGCGCCTGCCAGGCTTCGCCGACATCCACCCGCTGCAGCCGCAGTCGACCGTGCAGGGCGCTCTGCAGCTGATGGATCGTCTGGCCCACTGGCTGAAGACGCTGACGGGCATGCCCGCCGTCGCCCTGACGCCCAAAGCGGGCGCCCACGGCGAGATGTGCGGCATGCTGACCATCCGCGCCGCCCACGAGGCTAACGGTCAGGGCCACCGCAAGACGGTTCTGGCCCCGACCAGCGCCCACGGCACCAATCCCGCCACGGCGGCCTTTGTCGGCTACACGGTGGTCGAGATCGCCCAGACGCTCGACGGGCGGGTCGACCTGGCCGATCTGGAGTCCAAGCTTGGCGACCACGTGGCCGCCATCATGGTCACCAACCCCAACACCTGCGGGCTGTTCGAACGCGACGTGGTCGAGATCGCCCGACTGACCCACGCGGCCGGGGCCTATTTCTACTGCGACGGCGCCAATTTCAACGCCATCGTCGGCCGAGTGCGCCCGGGCGATCTGGGCGTCGACGCCATGCACATCAATCTGCACAAGACCTTTTCAACGCCTCACGGCGGCGGTGGTCCCGGCGCGGGTCCGGTCGTGCTCAGCGAGGCTCTGGCGGCCTTCGCGCCCACCCCGTGGCTGGTGCATGGCGACGACGGCTTCGCCTTGATCGAGCATGCCGGCGAACAGAGCGCGGAAACCGCCTTTGGCCGCATGAGCGCCTTCCACGGCCAGATGGGCATGTATGTGCGCGCCTATGCCTACATGCTCAGCCACGGCGCCGACGGCCTGCGCCAGGTGGCCGAGGACGCCGTGCTGAACGCCAACTACCTCAAGGCCCGCCTGTCCGACGTGATGAGCCCGGCCTTCCCGGACGGTCCCTGCATGCACGAGGCCCTGTTCGACGACAGCTGGCTTGAAGGCACCGGCGTGACTACCCTCGACTTCGCCAAGGCGATGATCGACGAGGGCTTCCACCCGATGACCATGTACTTCCCGCTGGTGGTGCATGGCGCGATGCTGATCGAGCCGACCGAGACGGAGTCCAAGCAGGAGCTCGATCGCTTCGTGGTGGCCCTTCGCGCCCTGGCCGCCGCGGCGAAGGCCGGTGATGTCGAACGCTTCAAGGGGGCGCCGTTCCACGCGCCGATGCGGCGTCTCGACGAGACCCTGGCGGCTCGCAAGCCCCGGTTGAGGTGGAAACCTGTGGCGGAAGCGCCACTCGCTGCCGAATAGAGCAACAGTATTTCGCAGCGCGTCGAAAGGGCGCCTTTACGGCGCCCTTATCGATCCACATATCAGGCTGGCGCGCCGGGCTGACTGGATTTTCCAGAGAGCAAGCGGATCGCAAGCCCGTTAGCCCGCTTATGAACGTTTCAGTCGCCCTCGCCATGCCCCGCGCCCGCTTTTCACCGGCCGACGATCTCGCGCGCGAGATCGTGGCGCGTGGTCTGCGCATCTTTCTGGTGACGCTTGGTCTGCTGTTGATCCTGGGCGGCGCGCTGATCGCGCCGCTGCCTGGTCCGTTGGGTCTGCCCCTGACCGTGGTGGGGCTGATGCTGGTGTTGCGCAATTCGTTCAAGGCCCGCAAGCAGTTCGTGCGTTTCCAGCATGCTCACCCCAAGTTGATCTTTCCACTCCGTCGCCTGCTGCGGCGAGAGCCCGAGGTCGTCCTAGTGGCTTGGCAACAGGCCTTGCGGATCGAGCGTTTGATCGTGCCACGTCGCTGGCGAGTCGCCGTGCGCCTGCGCAAGTCCTTCAAGCGCCGGCGGTGAACCCCGTCACCACATCGATCGACATCAGGCAAAAGGTACGTCGCCGCGCGCGACTGGCCTTGCTTCTGCGCGAGTCGGCGGCCCGGGCCTACCGTATCGCCGCGATCACGTTCGGCAGCCTGATCATCATCGCCGG
>JAHINZ010000174.1 GCA_018895795.1 Alphaproteobacteria bacterium | reverse complement strand
CCTTCGCCGGCAACCCCTTGGACCGCTCCAGCGAGCGACGCGGCGACGAGGCCTGGCTAGCCGAAAAACTCGATGACCCCGGATCACTGGCCGTGGCGGTCTGGAACGGAAAGCCGCTGGTCGAGGACGTCCTGGGCGAGGACGGCAAGCCCACGGGCGTTCAGATCGCCTATCTGCGCGCCGACATGGCCAAGGACCTGGCCGGCGGCTCCGAGCGGTTGCTGTTCCTGGGACTGTGGAAAGACCTCGCGGTCTTCGCGGTCGATCTGGAAGGGGCCGCCGATCCGGCCGAGGGGGCGTTGCAGGGCCTGGGCCGATTCGAGGAGCTGCGCGGCATCGCCGCCTCGATGCCGCCCGCCGACGCCGGCATCCTGGCCACCGCCCGCTCGATGTTCGAATGGCGCCGCCGCCACCGCTGGTGCAGCGCCTGCGGTCAGCCTTCCGAGGTCGGCGACGGCGGCTGGAAGCGCATCTGCCCCGCCTGCAAGGTCGAGCACTTCCCGCGCACCGATCCGGTGGCGATCATGCTGGCGATCCATGACGACAAGTGCCTGCTGGGCCGGCAGGCCCTGTGGCCGGCCGGCATGTTCTCGGCCCTGGCCGGGTTCCTGGAGCCCGGCGAGACCATCGAGGAGGCTTGCGCCCGCGAGCTGATGGAGGAGGCCGGCCTGACGGCGACCTCGGTGCGCTACCATTCCAGCCAGCCCTGGCCGTGGCCGTCCTCGCTGATGATGGGCCTGATCGCCCAGGTCGACAGCGCCGACGCCCGGCCCGACCAGACCGAGCTCGAGGAAGTCCGCTGGTTCAGCAAGGACGAGGCCGGCGCCCTGATCCGCGGCGAGCTGGAGGGCGCCTTCGCCCCGCCGGCCCTGGCGATCGCCCATCAGCTGATCAAGGCGTGGGTGGAGGAGGCTTAGGTGGCAGATGCTCCCCCTAAGGGGGAGCTGTCGCGGAGCGACTGAGGGGGCCATCTGGGCATAGGCCGAGCTATCCCCCTCCGGCCCTCTGGGCCACCTCCCCCAGAGGGGGAGGATCTTATCTGAACGGCGGCTCGTCGAAGGCCCGCAGCTTGCGCGAATGCAGGTTTTCGCCCTCTTCCAGCAACAGCTGGCAGGTCAGGATGCCGATCTGCAGGTGCTGGCTGATCGCCCGCTCATAGAAGGCGTTGGCCTGACCCGGCAGCTTGATCTCGCCGTGCAGCGGTTTGTCGGAGACGCAAAGCAGCGTGCCGTAGGGCACCCGGAACCGATAGCCCTGGGCGGCGATGGTCGCGCTCTCCATGTCGATGGCCACGGCCCGGCTCTGGTTGAAGCGCAGGGCCGACAGGCTGTGGCGCAGTTCCCAGTTGCGGTCGTCGGTGGTCACGACCGTGCCGGTCCGCAGGCGCTTCTTCAGCTGGTGGCCGCTGTCGCCGCTGATGGCCTTGGCGGCGTCATAGAGGGCGCGCTGCACCTCGGCGATCGACGGCACCGGGATTTCCGGCGGCAGGACGGCGTCCAGAACATGGTCGTCGCGCAGATAGGCGTGGGCCAGCACATAGTCGCCGATGGTCTGGGTGTCGCGCAGGCCGCCGCAGTGGCCGATCATCAGCCAGGCCTGCGGCCGCAGCACGGCCAGGTGGTCGCAGATGGTCTTGGCGTTGGACGGGCCCACCCCGATATTGACCAGGGTGATCCCCTGCCCGCCCGGCGCCATCAGGTGATAGGCCGGCATCTGGTGCTTGCGCCAGGTCGACTCGGCCACCGCCAGTTCGGGATTGACGGTGTTGGCGGTGATCATCAGCCCGCCCGAACAGGACATCGCCTCATAGCGGGTGTCCGGCTCGCCCAGCTGCTCGATGCCCCAGCGCACGAACTCGTCGACATAGCGGTGATAGTTGGTGAACAGGATGAACTGCTGCACGTGCTCGGCCGGCGCGCCCGTGTAGTGTTTCAGCCGCGCCAGCGAGAAGTCGGTGCGCAGGCCGTCGAACAGCGCCATCGGCCGCGTCTCTTCCATCGCCATGTCCCAGACGCCGTCGGCGATCTCGTCGCCGATGAAGGCCAGGTCGGTGGTCGGAAAGAAGCGGGCGATATCCTCCGAGCGCACATCGGCCTGGTTCAGGTCGATCGTGGCGTCCAGCACATAGGGATAGGGGATCTCCTGGCGCGACCGGTCGACCTCGATCTCGACGTCGAAGTCGTTCAGCAGCAGGGTCAGCTGCTCGACCAGATAGGCCCTGAACTGGGCCGGCTTGGTGACCGTGGTCGCATAGACGCCGGGACGGCTGACCCGGGCGTAGGACCGCGCCAGCTTGGGCGGCAGGGCCTCGGGATCATAGGTCAGGCGCAATTCCGGATAGGCGAAGGCGCCGTTGAAGCGATCCTGCGGATCGGGTCGCGCGCCGGTTTCCAGATAGGCCCGCAGGGCGGTGCGCAGCGCGCCCACGGCGCGCTCATATTCTTCATTGAGCCGTTCAACGACGGCCATGGCTTTTTCTTGGTTTGACATGGCGTCTTATACCGACGTTTCGCGACCTTGGCGAGACGCGGCCCCCGCCAATGGGAATGATTTATTACTTAGCCGGAACGCGGGCGTCGATCCGCCGCTCGCGCCCGCAGACCGCGCCTGTTTATGCGTCTCGGCGAACCCCCGCGTCCGCCGCCGCTTTCAAGAGCATGGACGAACCCGCGCGCGTCGGCCAAAAGGGTTGAAATGCTCGGGGCGTTGCGGATCGCTCGCCCTCGTACGTCATACCTACCGTCAGGCGCGGAAAACACTGTCCAAGCCCGCCCGGCGCCCGAGGAAACTGCATGAACAAGCGCTTCGCCTATCTGATCATCGCGTCCATGGTCCTCGGGGTCACGGTCGGCTGGGCCTGTAACCAGTTCCTTGACCCGGCCCAGACCGAAGAAGCGGTCAAGTGGTTCAAGATGGGGACCGACCTCTTCCTGCGGCTGATCAAGATGATCATCGCCCCGCTCGTTCTGACGACCCTCGTCGCCGGCATCGCGCACATGGAAGACGCCGCCGCCGTGGGCCGGATCGGCGCCAAGACCATGGGCTGGTTCATTTCAGCCTCGGCCGTGTCGCTGCTGCTGGGCCTGGGCATGGTCCACCTGCTGCATCCCGGCGCGGGCCTGAACCTCACCGAGCTCGCCGACGTCGCCAACGCCCCGGCCGCCTCGACCGAAACCTTCACCCTGCAGGGCTTCCTGACCCATCTGGTGCCGGCCTCGATCTTCGACGCCATGGCCAAGAACGAGATCCTGCAGATCGTGGTCTTCAGCCTGTTCGTCGGCACCGCCGTCGCCTCGCTGGACAACAAGGCCCCGCACATCCTGGAACTGGCCGAGCAAGGCGCCCAGGTGATGCTGAAGGTCACCAACTTCGTCATGAAGCTGGCCCCGCTGGCGATCTTCTGCGCCCTGGCCTCGACCATCGCCACGCAAGGCCTGTCGATGCTGGCCGTCTACGGCAAGTTCGTGCTGGGCTTCTACGCCACCATGGGGACCCTGTGGCTGTTGCTGTTCCTGGCCGCCGCCCTGGTTCTGGGCAAGCGGGTGATCCCGCTGTTCGGCGTCATCCGCGAGCCGGCCCTGCTGGCCTTCTCGACCGCCAGTTCCGAAGCCGCCTATCCGCGCATTCTCGACAGCCTGCCCAAGGTGGGCGTGCGCCGTCGCATCGTCTCGTTCGTGCTGCCGCTGGGCTATTCGTTCAATCTCGACGGCTCGATGCTGTACTGCACCTTCGCCACCATGTTCATCCTGCAGGCCCACGGCGTGCATCTGAGCGTCCAGCAGCAGATCTTCATGCTGCTGCTGCTGATGGTGACGTCCAAGGGCATCGCCGGCGTGCCGCGCGCCTCGCTGGTGGTGATCATGGCCACCCTGACCTATTTCGGCCTGCCCGAGACCTGGATCGCCCTGGTTCTGGGCGTCGATCACCTGCTGGACATGGGCCGCAGCGCCACCAATGTGGTCGGCAACAGCGTGGCCGCCGCCGTGGTCGCCAAATGGGAAGGCGAGCTGGACGACATCGTCGAGGAAGAGCAGCCGGCCAAGGCCTGATTTCGCGCGGAGATTGACTTCAGTCAGGAAGGGCTCATCGTGATTGCGGCCGCCCTGGAGAACGCCATGGACCGGAAAGTCGCCATCGCGATCGCCTTGCTGATGGGCGCGGTCTCCGCCGCGACCGCTCGCGCCGCCCCCCCGGCCTCAAGCGACTGTTTCAGCCTTGACCGGGTTCAGGACTGGAGCGCCGCCGACGATCAGACGCTGTATCTGAAAGTCGACATCCGTGACTATTACCGGGTGGTTCTGCCCTATCCGGTCAAGCCCCTGCGGTCGCGGTCGTCAAAACTGGTGATGGAGTCGCGCGACGGACAGGTTTGCGGCGCCAACGACCTGGGCCTGAGCCTGGCGCTGTCTCCGACCCAGACCCTGACCCTGCGCGCGGACACCGTCACCCGACTCTCTGACGCCGAGGTGACGGCGATCGGCCTCGAGAACCTGCCGGGACGATTCCATCGCCGCCATTGACCTCGGCGCCGTGACACCCAATTTCTGACCCGGGGGCTGTGACCTGGGAGCAGGAGGATCACCGAATGACCAAATTGATCACCTTGACGGCCGCGGCCGTGAGCGGCCTGACGTTTGCCGGCGCCGCCTTGGCTCAACCGCCCGCGACGCCATCCGCCGCCAAGCCCGCCCGCGCCGAGCGGTCCTGCTTCTCGTTGTCGGACTGGAACGGCTGGAGCTCGCCCAGTCGCGACGTGCTGTACATGAAGGTGCGGCAGCGCGACGTCTATCGCGTCGACCTGGCGCACGGGACCAATCAGCTGAGCTCGCCGGGCAGCTACATCGTCAATGTGGTCCGCGGCAGCGATCAGGTCTGCGCGCCGATCGACCTGGATCTGCGGGTCTCGGACGGCTTCATGGACATGCCGATCCGCGCCAAGACCATCACCAAGCTGACCCCCGAGGAAATCGCGGCCATCCCCAAGAAGGACCGGCCCTGAGGCTCAGGTCGTCGCGGCGGCGAGCAGCGCCACGATCATCGCGTTGACCGGGGTGGCGAGGCCGTGCTCCGCGCCGAGGCGGGCAATCACGCCGTTGCGGGCGTCCAACTCCATCGGCCGCCCCGCCAGCCGGTCGGCGTGCAGCGAGTTGACGCCGTCGGGATCGGCGGCGCGGTAGCCGGCGACCACCGCGTCGGCCAGGTCGTCCGACAGGTCCGCGCCTTCGGCCCGCCCCACCGCCACGCATTCGCGCACCAGGGCCCGCATCACCTCGGCGACGCCGTCGTCATGGGCGACGCCCGCGGGCTTGAGGATCAGGGCGTTGACCGCCCCGGCGCAGTTCAGGGCCAGCTTCTTCCAGGCCTCGGTCTTGAAGTCCGGCGTGGTCGAGACCGCGATCGGCGTGTGGGCGAACAGGGCGACGACGTCGCGGCCGGCGGCGCTGTCGGGAACCCGGATCGATCCGGCGCGCCGTTGCAGGATCCGTCCGGGCGCGCGGCGCTCGGCCGGGATGTCGACCACCGCCGGCACGATGCGGTCGGCCGGCAGGCGGTCCAGGAAGGGCTCCAGATGCTCGACGCCGTTGCGCAGCACGGCCAGCCGCGTCCCGGGTCCGATCAGGGCGTCCAGCCAGGCCTTCGCCGGGGCGGTGTCATAGGTCTTGGTGGCGATCAGCACCCAGTCGACCGGCGTGGCCAGGGCGGGATCGGTCAGGATCGCCGGGTCGGCCTGGATCGGGCCGCCGGGCGCTTCGATTACCAGCCCCGAGAAGGCGGTCCGGGCGCAGACGGTCACCGCCAGCGCCGGGTTCTGGGCCAGCCAGGCGGCCACCGTACCGCCCACCGCGCCGGGTCCAATCAAAGCGATGCGGATCATGGGCAACTCCGCTCAGAATAAACCCCTCTCCCCTTGCGGGCGAGGGTGGCCCGGCCCAGGCCGGGTCGGGTGAGCGGTCGCGCCGCCCTGTCCGGACAGATCGCTCGACCCCTCATCCGTCAGCCTGCGGCTGACACCTTCTCCCGCAAGGGGAGAAGGCTCGAAAACCTATTCCGCCGACAGCGCGCTTTCCGGACGCTTGGACATCAGCTGATCAAAGCTGGACCACACGCCCTCGCCGCCGTGCCACTGGCCCTTGGTCGCGGCCTTGGAATATTCGGTGGACCGCGCCTCGAAGAAGTTGGCGTGCTCGACGCCGCTGAGCAGCGACTGCAGCCACGGCAGCGGGTTTTCCTTCACGCCGTAGACTTCGGGCAAATGCAGCTGGCGCAGACGCCAGTCGGCGATGAAGCGGATATAGCTCTTGATGTCTTCGGGGGTCATGCCCTGGACCTCGCCGGCCTCGAAGGCCAGGTCGATGAACTTGTCTTCCAGGCTCACCACGGTCTTGCAGCAGTCGACGATGTCGTCGGCCACGGCCTTGGTCACGCACTGAGTCTCGGCATTGAACGCGTGGTAGAGCTTGATGATGCCTTCGCAGTGCAGGCTCTCGTCGCGGATCGACCACGAGACGATCTGGCCCATGCCCTTCATCTTGTTGAAGCGCGGGAAGTTCATCAGCATGGCGAAGCTGGCGAACAGCTGCAGGCCCTCGGTGAAGCCGCCGAACATGGCCAGGGTGCGGGCGATGTCGGCATCGGTGTCGACGCCGAACTTCTGCATGAAGTCGTGCTTGTCGCGCATCGCCTCATATTCGAGGAAGGCCCCGAACTCGCTCTCCGGCATGCCGATGGTTTCCAGCAGCAGGGCGTAGGCGGCGATATGGATGGTCTCCATATTGGCGAACGACGACAGCATCATCTTCACTTCGGTGGGTTTGAACACCCGGCCGTAGCGTTCCATATAGTTGTCGGCGACCTCGATGTCGGCCTGAGTGAAGAAGCGGAAGATCTGCGTCAGCAGGTTCCGTTCCTTGTCATTGAGCTTGACGGCCCAGTCCTTGAGGTCCTCGCCCAGAGGCACTTCCTCGGGCATCCAGTGGACCTGCTGCTGCTTCTTCCAGAACTCGTGAGCCCACGGATAGCGGAAGGGCTTGTAGGCTGCCGAAGGCGTCAGGAGGCCAGGACGGGTGATAAGCTTGGCGGACATCGGCAACGGCTCCAAGGGCGGGCGGACACGAATCGGACGGACGAGTTAGGCTCTCTTCGTACCGCAGCCAACCGGATCATCTAGTGGTCAGTTGGTCGCAGCACACAACATGTTGTGGGTAGATCGCTAAACAATGGTTAGCTCAGCATACACCATCTATGGGGCGCTTGGCTCGGGTTCCGTGCCCGTCGAGGCGACTTTGACGCTTCTTGGGCAGCCCTATGCGGTGATCGAGGCGCCGACCTGGGAAGGCGAGTCGCAGCAGGCCAAGGTGGCCGCCGTCAATCCCCTGCGGCAGATCCCGACCCTGGTCACCCCGGCCGGCGAGGTGATCACCGAGAGCGCCGCCATGCTGATCTGGCTGGCCGACAACCATCCGCAGGCGGGCCTGTCCCCGGCCCTCGACGCGCCCGAGCGCGCTCAGTTCCTGCGCTGGATGACGTTCATCCCGGCCTCGATCTATGCGCTGTTCTGGGTGCGCGACGAGCCCGCGCGGCTGGTCGGCGACGACGCCGCGATGCAAGCCAGGGTCAAGGCCGCCACCGCCGAGCGCATCGCCGACTGCTGGGCGATGATGGACAGCCAGATCTCGCCGGGCGCGTACCTGCTGGGCGACCAGATGAGCGTGCTGGACCTCTATGTCACGGTGATCAGCCGCTGGGGGCCGCGGCGCGTGCGGTTCTATGAGGTCGCGCCGAAGATGGCGGCGGTGGTGCGGCGGGTGGACGCCGATCCGAGGCTGACGGCGTTCTGGGCGGAGAGGTTTCCGTTTTTTGAGGGGTGGGAGCGGTTGGGGCAGCAGGCGGGGTAGAGCGGGGCGCTTAGACTGGCGCTGGCATTCTGAGTCGATTTCGGGCTGCCGGTGACGGCTGTAGCCATGTCGAACGCCCCACGTCTCGGCTATCTGACGAATAGCCCGCGCTGGGCGTTCTCCGGCCCCCTCTTCCACTCCGGCCCGCAGCGGACACATAATTTCTTGTCATCCCGGCCGTAGCGAAGCGGAGCGCCGGGACCCAGGGGTAACCGCACTGCCTTGGCCCCTGGGTCCCGGCTCGCGCCAAGGCGCGTCCGGGATGACAAGTTTTTTTGATTGCCGGCATATATTGAGGACAACCCAAGTCGCGCCCCATCCGCCCCGGATGCGGCTGCGCCTTCTCCCCTTGCGGGATAAGGTGGCCCCGGCGAAGGCCGGGGTCGGATGAGGGGTCGCGCCGCCCTATCCGGACAGGTCTTTCAACCCCTCATCCGTCGGCTGCGCCGACACCTTCTCCCGCAAGGGGAGAAGGAAACCCGCACTTTACGAACCCAACCTCCCCCGCTAGAAACCCCACCGATGCAAATCGCCGCGACCACTATTATGACCCCAAAAACGACCCGCTTCGGTGGGGCGTCTTCGGGTCTGTGCGCGATCTAGCCAGCATCCCGAACTCAGCCCCGCCGATGCGCGGGGCGGCTCTCACTTTCCAAGAGACCTAAAGCTCCCCGCGCCTCCGCACTTTCCAGGAGACGTACCCCCGTGAGCTTCAGGTTTTCCCGTTCCAATCCGCCGCATGTCGGCGTCGTCGGCGCCACCGGCCTGGTCGGCGGCATGATGCGCGAGCTGCTGGCGGAGCGCGACTTTCCGCTGGCCTCGCTGCGCCTGTTCGCCTCGGCCCGCTCGGCCGGGGCCACGATCGACTTCCAGGGCCGCGAGATCACCGTCGAGGACGCCGGCACGGCCGACTTCGCCGGCCTGGACCTCGTGTTCTTCTCGGCCGGCGGCGAGACCTCGCGCGTCCTGGCCCCCAAGGCGGCCGCGGCCGGCGCGATCGTCATCGACAATTCCTCGGCCTGGCGCGGCGATCCGGACGTGCCGCTGGTGGTGTCAGAGGTCAATCCACACGCCCTGCGCAACATCCCCAAGGGCATCGTCGCCAATCCCAACTGCACCACCATGGCCGCCATGCCGGCCCTGAAGCCCCTGCACGACGCCGCCGGCCTCAAGCGCCTGACGGTCAGCACCTATCAGGCGGCCTCGGGCGGCGGGGTGGCCGGCATCGAGGTGCTGGCCGGGCAGCTGGCGGCCGGCCTCGGCGGCGACCTGGCGGGCCTGGCCCTGAACGGCGACGCCGTCGCCCTGCCGCCGCCCGAGAAGTGGGTGGTTCCCCTGGCCTTCAACGTCGTGCCGTTGAACTATGTGCTCGATGAGGACGGCTATACCGAGGAAGAGCTGAAGCTGCGCGACGAGAGCCGCAAGATCCTCGAGATCCCGGGCCTGCCGGTCTCGGCCACCTGCGTGCGGGTGCCGGTGTTCACCGGCCACTCGCTGTCGATCAACGCCGCGTTCGAGCGGCCGATCTCGGTCGAGCAGGCCACGGCCCTGCTGGCCGCCGCGCCGGGCGTGGTGTTGGACGACGTGCCCAATCCCCTGGCCGCCACCGGCCAGGATCCGGTCTTTGTCGGCCGCATCCGTCCCGATCCCACGGTGGCGCACGGCCTGGCGCTGTTCGTCACCGGCGACAACCTGCGCAAGGGCGCGGCTCTGAACGCCGTGCAGATCGCCGAGGTGATGCTGGGAGCCTAGGCGGTCGCCAGACTTGCCCCCTACGGGTCGCTGCACGACCGTCTTCCCCCGGCGGGGGAAGATGACACGCGCCGACCTCATCTTCCCCCTCCGGGGGAGGACGACCTGCGCAGCAGGTCAGGAGGGGGCAAGTGGCCACTCAAGACCCGACCTGCTAAGTCCCCCCCCATGCTGACCGACCCCCTGTTCTACGCCGTCGCCATCCCCGCCGTGATCCTGCTGGGTCTGGCCAAGGGCGGGTTCGCGGGGATCGGGGTGGTGGCCGTGCCGATGATGGCCCTGGCGGTGTCGCCTGTCGTGGCCGCCTCGATCATCCTGCCCATCCTGCTGGTCCAGGACGTGGTCAGCGTCTGGGCCTTCCGGAAGAGCTGGGACAAGGGCCTGCTGATCCTGATGCTGCCGGCCGCCGCGGTCGGGATCTTCCTGGGCTGGGCCCTGGCCGCCTT
>JAHINZ010000173.1 GCA_018895795.1 Alphaproteobacteria bacterium | reverse complement strand
CGGCGTGATGAAGATCTCGGCCGTCAAGCCCGAGCACCACACGATCACCGCCCCGGCGGCGGTGTTCCAGGAGCAGGAAGACTTCATCGCCGCGTTCAAGCGCGGCGAACTCGATCGCGACGTCGTGGTGGTGATGCGCTTCCAGGGGCCGTCCGCCAACGGCATGCCCGAACTGCATAATCTGTCGCCGTCGATCTCGGTGCTGCTGGACCGCGGCTACAAGGTGGCCCTGGTCACCGACGGCCGAATGTCCGGCGCCTCGGGCAAGACGCCCGCCGCGATCCACGTCACGCCCGAGGCGGCCAAGGGCGGTCTTCTGGCCTATGTCCAGGACGGCGACGTGATCACGGTCGACGCCGCCAACGGCGATCTGAAAATCCTGGTGGACGAGGCGACCTTGCGCGCCCGCACGCCGGCGAACGTCCCGGCGTCCAAGCCGGGCTTTGGGCGGGAATTGTTCGGCTGGATGCGGGCGGGGGTCGGTTCGGCCGACACCGGCGCATCCGCGCTGTTTGCTTGAGGAAGCGGTCTAGATGAACGGCTTGAATAGCGGCGGGCTCGGCCTGGTCGGGGACATTGGCGGCACCAATGCACGGTTCGCCTTGGTGGAATTCGACGGACCCGATCCGCGTCTCATCGAGCCGATGACCTACAAGGGCGTCGACTATGCCGGGGCCGAGGACGCCATAGCGCACTATCTGGCCAAGGTCGGCGTCCGGCATCCGGATCAGGCCGTCGTCGCGGTCGCCGGGCCCATCGAGCATGGCTCGGTGCACATGACCAATATCGACTGGCGCATATCCGAAGACAGCCTGCGCCGGGCTGGGGGATTCCGCGCCGCGACGCTGATCAATGACTTCACCGCCCAGGCCCTGGCCGCGCCTCGGCTTTCGCCCAAGGATCTGCGCCAGATCGGTCCTTTGCCGACCAGTGGTGAAGGGGATTTGGCGATCTTGGGTCCGGGCACCGGTTTCGGGGCCGCAGGCATGATCCGCAGGCACGGCCTGTCCATGCCGCTGACCACGGAGGGCGGTCACATCGCTTTCGCGCCGACCGACGAGACCGAGATCGAGATCCTGCGCGTGTTGGCCCGACAGCTGGGCCGGGTGTCGATCGAGCGCATCCTGTCGGGCCCCGGCATGGAGGACCTGCATCTCGCCCTGGCGGAAGCCGAGGGGCGTACGGTCGAGGCGCTGGTCGCCAAGCAGATCACGGAGCATGCGCTGGAGGGTTGCGTCGACAGTCTGGCGACGGTGAACCGCTTCTGCGCCATCCTCGGCGCGACGGCGGGCGATCTGGCCCTGGCTCTGGGCGCGCGCGGCGGCGTGTTCATCGCCGGCGGGATCGGGCCCAAGGTCATTGACCTGCTTGAAGCCGGGTCGTTCCGCGCCCGCTTCGAGGCCAAGGGCCGGTTCGTCGACTACATGAAGGCGATCCCGACCCATGTGATCATGCATCCCCACACCGCCCTGATCGGCGCGGCCGTGGCGATGACGCCTGAGGGACGTGCGTCGATCGCCTAGGTCGGGCTGCAGTTGGCGGCCCGCGAGGGCTCGCCATGACAAGGTTGTCATGGCTTATTGCGTGCCAAGCTGAACGACTCGGCGGCGCGAGGAGCGGAATTGAGCTCGAAGATCACGATCCACGATGTCGCCCGCCAGTCGGGCGTGTCGATCAAGACGGTTTCCCGGGTGCTCAATCGCGAACCCAACGTCAAGGCGGATACCCGGGATCGGGTTCAGGCGGCCGTGGCGGCGCTGCACTACCGTCCGAACATTTCGGCCCGCAGTCTGGCCGGTTCGAAGGCCTATCTGATCGGGGTGTTCTTCGACAACCCAAGCCCCGGCTACATCACCGACGTCCAGTTGGGGGCGATCGCTCGGTGTCGGGAGGAGGGCTATCACCTCATCGTCGAGCCGATCGATTCCACCGCCGCCGATCTGGAGGCGCAGATCGCGCCGATGCTGGCGACCTTGAGGATGGACGGCGTCATTCTGACGGCGCCGGTCTGTGATCATCCCGTGGTCTTGGCGGCCCTCGAGCGGGAGGGCGTGCCCTATGTTCGGATCTCACCGGGCGGCGAACTGGATCGTTCGGCCAGCGTGGGCATGGATGATCGGCTCGCGGCCTATGAGATGACCAAGCACCTGATCGGCCTGGGGCATAGCGACATCGGCTTCATCATGGGCCACCCCGATCACGGTGCGTCGCGCGCGCGCCATCAGGGCTTCATGGCGGCCATGGCCGACAGCGGACTGACCGTGCGGTCCGAGCGCGTGGAGCAGGGCTATTTCTCGTTCCGGTCTGGGTTCGAGGCGGCCGAGCGCCTGCTTGGCGGCGAGGATCGGCCCACAGCCATCTTCGCCAGCAATGACGACATGGCGCTGGGCGTCATGGCTGTGGCCAACCGGCTGCGCCTCAATGTTCCCGAGACCCTGTCGGTGGCCGGGTTCGATGATACGCCCGGCGCCAAAGTGGTCTGGCCGCAACTGACCACGGTGCGCCAGCCGATCTCGGCCATGGCGGGCGCGGCCGCCGACATGCTTCTCAATGGCGTAACCTGGGAAGAGGGTGACGCGCCGCCTTCAAAGCTTCTCGACTTCGAACTGGTGATCCGAGAATCGACGGGACCGGCGGCGACCTAGGGTTCGCCCGCCGTTCTTGGGATAGTTCATTCTTGACAGCGCTGTCTGATTGCGTTGTCATTAGCATAATCAAGAACGTCGCCCAATGGAGCGGCGTCCGGAGGAAGCCGAGATTTCAACGCCATTCTCGCCTGGCCGCGCTTGTCGTCGGCCGTCGTTCTCATTTGGGGACGTTTAGGCTCCGTGCTTCTCGTCGCGGCGGGCCTGCGAGCGCCGCGACGAGCCTTTTAGTTTGGCGGCGCGATCCGGGCCGTTATCTGCACATCAAGGGAAGTTTCATGTCCGCTTGTCGCCGTAAAGCCAACGTCTCGGTTCTCGCTCTGCTGTTGTCAGGGAGCCTCGGCGGCGCGGCGATGGCCCAGACGCCGTCGGCGACCGCCCATCCTGAACTGTGGCCCAAGGCCGCCAGTCCCGCTGCGATCACCGACGCCAAGACCGAAGCCTTCATCACCGATCTGATGTCGCGCATGAGCCTTGAGGAGAAGGTTGGACAAACGATCCAGGCCGACGGCGCGTCGATCACCCCCGACGAGCTGCGCCAGTATCCGTTGGGTTCGGTGGAGGCCGGCGGCAACACCGCGCCCGGCGGCGACGATCGCGCCGCGCCCCCCAAATGGGTCGAGTGGATCAAGGCCTATCGCGCCGTGGCGCTGGAGCCGCGCGCGGGACACACCCCGATCCCGATCATCTTTGGCATCGACGCCGTTCACGGTCACAACAACATCGTCGGGGCCACGGTCTTCCCGCACAATGTCGGCCTGGGCGCGACCCGCGATCCCGATCTGATCCGCCGCATCGGCGCGGTGACCGCCGAGGAAGTGGCGGCGACCGGCGCGGACTGGACGTTTGGTCCTACGGTGGCCGTGCCTCGCGATGAGCGCTGGGGGCGGGCCTATGAGGGCTACGCGGAAGATCCGGAAGTGGTGAAGACCTATGCCGGCCCCATGACGCTGGGTCTGCAAGGGACCTTGAAGGCGGGCCAGCCGTTGGCTTCCAACCACGTCGTCGGCTCGGCCAAGCACTTTCTGGCCGATGGCGGGACCGAGGGCGGCAAGGATCAGGGCGACGCTCAGATCTCGGAGCAGGACCTGATCCGCCTGCACGCCCAAGGCTATCCGCCGGCGATCGACGCCGGAATCCTGACGGTGATGGTGTCGTTCTCCAGCTGGAACGGCGTCAAGCACACCGGCAACAAGAGCCTGCAGACCGACGTGCTCAAGGGTCGGATGGGCTTCCAAGGCTTCGTCGTCGGCGACTGGAACGCCCACGGCCAGGTCGAAGGCTGCAGCAACACCAATTGCCCCCAGGCCTATCTCGCGGGCATGGACATGGTCATGGCCCCCGACAGCTGGAAGGG
>JAHINZ010000172.1 GCA_018895795.1 Alphaproteobacteria bacterium | reverse complement strand
GCCGACTATGGCCGCTATGTCGGGTTCCGCAGCGCGGTGCTGCGCTATTTCAACGCCGCCGGCGCTGATCCCGAGGGCCGCATCGGCGAGTGGCACGAGCCCGAGACCCACGCCATTCCCCTCGCTATCCAGGTGGCGCTGGGACAGCGGCCGCACTTCACGATTTTCGGCGACGACTATGACACCCGCGACGGCACCGCGGTGCGCGATTATGTCCATGTGCTGGACCTGGCCGACGCCCATGTGGCGGCGCTGAAGTCGCTGCTCGCGGGCGCGCCGAGCGCCAGCTACAACCTCGGCACCGGTCAAGGCACGACGGTCAAGGAGCTGATCGCCGGGGTCGAGCGCGCCACCGGCAAGCCGCTGCCCGTAAGGATGGCGCCTCGTCGTCCGGGCGACGCGCCTATTCTGGTGGGCGACAACGCCAAGGCTCGGGCCGAGTTGGGCTGGAAGCCGTCGCGGGATCTGGACGCCATTCTGGGCAGCGCGTGGCGTTGGCATCAGGCCCAGGCCGGCACGGGCCGCTGAGGGGCCGGAAGGGATAATCCTACCCTTCTTCACCGCCGGTCTGGCCGATTGTGGCGCGCTCCCCGCGCTAAACGGTTTATTTGTAACTCTCCCGGTAACTTGAAACGCTTGTGACCGGGGGCCAGCGTGTGTTGAAGGTTTTAACCTGTCTAACGACCGAGCATGACTATCGGTTGGTGATGGTCGCCGTGGTCGTGTGTTTCGCCGCATGCTTCACCGCGTTCAGGCTTTACTCGCGAATGCGCGGCGCCAAGGGCCTGGTTCGCGCGGCTTGGCTCTTGCTCACCGGCCTCGTCAGCGGCTCGGGCGTCTGGGCCGCTCATTTCATCGCCATGGTCGCCTATCACCCCGGCCTGAAGACCGGCTACAGCCCCACCGGCACCCTGCTGTCCCTGATGATCGCGGTGTTGTTCATGGGCTTGGGTTTTGGCGTGTCCTCGGCCCAACGCACCCGCACCAATGATGTGGCCGGCGGCCTGATCCTCGGCCTGGGCGTCGCGTCCATGCACTATACCGGCATGACCGCCTTCGTGACCCAGGGCGTGGTCGTTTGGGAACACGCCACGGTCGGCGCCTCGGTGCTGTTCGGCGTGCTCGGCGCGACGGCGGCCCTGATGTTCGCGGGCCGGGCGCGCAGCGTCGGCAAGCAGATCCTGGGCGGCGCGGTGCTGAGCTTTGGTGTTTGCGCCCTGCACTTCATCGGCATGGGCGCCATAACCATCGCGCCGGATCCGACCATCATCGTGCCCCAGCAACTGCTGTCGGGCGGCGCCCTGACCCTGTCGGTGACCACCATCACCAGCCTGATCATTCTGGGCGGACTCGGCGCCGTGGCGATCGAGTCTCAGACCACCCGTTCGGCCCTCGACCGCATCCGTCGTATGGCCAATGCGGCCTATGAAGGGATCGTCGTAGTCCAAGACGGTCGTATCAACGACGCCAACGCGGCCTTTTGCGACCTGGTCGGGGCGTCGCTCGAAGACCTCACGGGCGCGCCCTTGTTCGGCGCCATCCTGACCTTCAACGATGAGGGGGTGTCCCATGACGGGGTGCGTCGCGAAGGTCTGCTTCAGCCGGTCGAGGGCGCGCGCGAAATTCCGGTCGAGGTGTTCTCGCGCCTGATGGACGACGGCGCCCGCACCGAGACCTCGGGCCTGACCGTGCTGGCGGTCCGAGATCTCCGCGAGCGACGGTCGGCCGAGGAAAAGATCCGCTACCTGGCGGAGAATGACGGTCTGACCGGGCTGCCCAATCGCAACTCGCTGCAGGCCCGCCTGGCCGGCGCCCTCGAGCGCGTCGAAGCCTCGGGTGAGACCCTGGCGATCATTTGTATCGACCTGGATCATTTCAAGGAGGCCAACGACCAACACGGCCACCTGGCGGGCGACGCTCTCCTGGTCGAAATCGCGCGGCGGCTGCAGAATTCGATCAGCGCGCCGTCCTTCGCCGCCCGTCTGGGCGGCGACGAATTCATCGTGGTGCAGGTGGCGGGCGGCGATCAGCCCACCGCCGCCGCCGAACTGTCGGGTCGTCTGCTGGATGCGCTGGCCGCGCCGGTGATGTTTGAAGGCCAGGACCTGACCCTGGGCGCCAGCCTGGGCGTCAGTCTCTATCCGGACGACGGCCGCACGGCGGAAGCCTTGATGGCCAATGCCGACATGGCGCTGTCTCGCGCCAAGGAAGGCGGCCGCGGCGTCTATCGCTTCTTCAAGCGTGAAATGGACGAATCGATCCGCGAGCGCCGCGCCCTGGCCCGCGACCTGAAGCAGGGCATCATCGACGAGGAGTTGGTGGTCTATTACCAGCCCCTGGCCCGCGCGTCCGACGGCGAGGTCTGCGGCTTCGAGGCGCTGGTGCGGTGGCGACACCCGACGCGGGGCATGATCCCGCCGCTCGATTTTATTCCGGTGGCCGAAGAGAGCGGCTTGATCGCGCCGCTGGGCGAATGGGTCCTGCGCCGCGCCTGCGCCGACGCCGCGGCCTGGGAAAAGCCGCTGCGCATCGCGGTGAACCTGTCGCCGCTGCAACTCAACAACCCAGCCTTGCCGACCCTGGTGCATGAGGTGCTGATCGCGACGGGCCTGTCGCCGCACCGGCTGGAACTGGAGATCACCGAGAGCGCCCTGTTCAAGGACTATCAGCGGGCGCTCGACAATCTGCGTCGCTTGAAAGCCTTGGGCGTGCGCATCGCCATGGACGATTTCGGCACCGGCTTCTCCTCCCTGTCGACCCTGCAGTCCTTCCCGTTCGACAAGATCAAGATCGACAAGAGCTTCGTCGAAAACATCCATCGCCACGGCCGGGCCACCGCGATCGTTCGCGCCGTGCTCGGCCTGGGCCGGAGCCTCGAAATTCCGGTCGTCGCGGAGGGAGTGGAAACCCAGGAACAGATCAACTTCCTGCGCGGCGAAGACTGCGCCGAGCTGCAAGGCTACGCCATCGGTCGACCGGCGCCGCTCGACACCCTGGGCGGTTGGACCATGGCGAGCCCGCCGGCCGCGCCCGCGCGGGTGAAACGACCCCGGCGTTCAGCGGCCTGAATCGGATCAGCGGCTCCGCTTCAGGCTCCCCATCAGCCCCCGCATGATTTCACGACCCGCCTGACTGGCGACGGTGCGCAGAAGCGACTTGGCGAAGGTTTCGGCCATGCCTTGGCGGCTTGACGCGCGGGGCCGGGGGGTGGTCCGTGCGGACCGGGTCTCTTCGCGGGCCCGCACCTTGTCTTCCGCGGCCCGCTGTTGCTCGGCTTCGGCGGCGTCCTGGGCGACCTGGGTCTGGCGCAAGGTTTCCTGGGCGCGACCCTGCAGGACCTCGTAAGCGGAGGCGCGGTCTTGGGTGATCTCATAGACGCCCGCCACCGGGCTTTTGGCGATCAGCATGGCGCGTTCTTCCGGAGTCAGGGGGCCCAGGCGTGAGGCCGGCGGACGGACCAGGGTCTTTTGGACCACGCACGGCGCGCCCTTCAGATCGAGGGTCGAGACCAGAGCCTCGCCGACGCCCAGGGCCTGGATGGTCTCGGCGGTGTCGAAGGCGGGGTTGATCCGGAACGACTGGGCCGCGGCTCTCAGCCCCTTCTGGTCGGCGGGGGTGTAGGCGCGCAGGGCGTGCTGGATGCGCGCGCCCAACTGGCCCAGCACGGCGTCGGGAATGTCGGCCGGGTTCTGGGTGACGAAATAGACGCCCACGCCCTTGGACCGGATCAGCCGCACGACTTGCTCGATCTTTTCCAGCAATGGCTTTGGCGCGTCGTTGAATAGCAGATGCGCCTCATCGAAGAAGAACACTAGGCGCGGCTTTTCCGGATCGCCCAGCTCGGGCAGTTCCTCGAACAGTTCCGAAAGCAGCCAGAGCAGGAAGGTGGAGTAAAGCTTGGGCGACTGGATCAACCGGTCGGCGGCCAGCAGGTTCACATAGCCGCGTCCGGCGGCGTCCGTGCGCATGATGTCGCTCAGCTTCAGGGCCGGTTCGCCGAAGAAGTTCTCGGCGCCCTGGTTTTGCAGGGTCAGCAACTTGCGCTGGATCGAGCCCACCGTAGCGGCCGAGACATTGCCATACAGGGTGCCGATATCGGCGGCGTGGTCGGCGACATATTTCAGGCCCGCTTGCAGGTCCTTGAGGTCCAGCAGCAGCAGGCCGTCCTTGTCGGCCACGT
>JAHINZ010000171.1 GCA_018895795.1 Alphaproteobacteria bacterium | reverse complement strand
GGAGCGGGCGCGCGCCCTTCTATGTCTTCCGTCATTCCCGCCGCGAGATTGGGGCGTACACCGATACTGGCAAACCCGGTCGCGGGCGCCCGACAGCGGACCTTCCCATCGTTTGAGAAGGGTGGGTGGCGGACATCTCCTCCAGCAACAAAAACTTGTCATCCCGGCCGTAGCGCAGCGGAGCGCCGGGACCCAGGGGCGACCGCATTGTGGCGGCCCCTGGCGCCCTCAGGGCTACGCCACCCCGAATGACCAGTTGGGGCGACAGCCTGTCAGCAATTCAAGGTCTCGTAGAGATCTAGCCACTGCGGATTTTCGGCCTCGATCAGCTGAAGCTTCCAAGCCCGTCGCCATCGCTTGAGCGTTTTCTCGCGTCGGATCGCGTAATCGACATCCTGAAAACCCTCATAATAGACCAGTCTGGTGACACCGTATTTGCGCGTGAAGCCACTGGGCGAACCTTCGCGGTGTTACCAGATCCGACGCGACAGGTCGTTGGTCACGCCGACATAGAGGGTTCCATTGCGCTGACTCGCGAGGATGTAGACAAAGTACGCCTTTGGCATGAATGCAATCATGAAGAGCAAATTGCGTCTTGTCACGACGCGGTTTGTTGGATCTGCAAGGGAGCCAAGGGCCGGCAACCGAGCGGTCGCCCCTGGGTCCCGGCGCTTCGCTACGCTACGGCCGGGATGACAAGAGTTTTGTAGGCTGCATGAAGCGAAGGCGGATGCGCCGGCAGATCCTCCCCTAACGGAAAGCATGGTTCATAGGTCCGCCCAGGGTCGTGGGCAGCCTTCGGCGCAGGCGCGGAATCCAGACATTCAGATCGCGACCGCGAGCCATTGTCGGTCCTGGTCAACACACGCCCTTGTGGCGGGAGCCCCTCTGTCCGCCGCATGCGCCTATGAGGGACGCGCTGGCGCGCCACGGCGCTTCACGGGTCAACTGAACCCGGGGTTCCCGCCACTCGGCTTGCCCTCGGGCCGGCAAAGCCGGTCCCGGGGGGCGGGCATGACGGCCGTTAAAGTGGCGCTGGCGGATAGGCTTGGCTCGTCGCCTCGCGAACGCCTATATTGTCTGAGAGATTGTAACGACGCGCCGCAGCGGCTAAGGGGCCGCTGTCGCAAGGAGCATGGGTCGCTATGGGTAGCATGAGCTGGATTCACTGGGTGATCGTGATCGCGGTCGTGGCCCTGCTGTTTGGCGGTCGCGGCAAGCTGTCGGGAATCATGGGCGACGCGGCCAAGGGCATCAAGGCGTTCAAGGACGGCTTGAAGGACGACGTCAGCAGCGAAGTCGCCGATAACAAGGCCACGGGCGCGCTGCCGCGCACCAAGGCCGAAGAAGAAGACCTGCGTAAGTCCTAAAATTCTCCGGGCGCGCGGGCGAACCCCGTCGCGCGCGTCCTTTCCATTTCGCGATGGCGGCTGGTCCGCCTCGCTCTAAGGCGCGTCCATGCTTCCTGATGTCGGCGGCACAGAACTCCTGGTCATCGCCGCGGTCGCTTTGATCGTGGTGGGTCCCAAGGATCTGCCCATGTTGCTGCGCAAGCTCGGCCAGTTCGTCGCCAAGATGCGCGGCATGGCGTCGGAGTTTCGCGCCAGTTTCGACGAAATGGCCCGCCAGTCGGAACTGGAAGACCTGCGTCGCGAGGTCGAAGCCATGCGGTCGGGGCAATATACGGCTCCGTTGCACGAGGCGGCCGACCAGGCCAAGAGCGGCGGTGTGGATCAGGTGTTCGCCGAGATTGACGCCAGCCTCAACAGCGGGACCGTCCAGGCTCACCCCTATGCGGGCTATCAGCCGGCCCAGCCGTCGATCCTGCCGCCCGAGGCGGTTGGGGAGCCGGTCGCCGCCAAGCCGCGCAAGCCGCGCGCCGCCAAGGCGCCCGCCGCCCTTGAACGGTCCATCGTCGAACCCGCGGTCTCCAAGGCGCCCCGCAAGCGCGCGGCCAAGACCGAGATCACCGCGCCGCGCAAGCGCGCGGCCAAGACCGAGATCACCGTTGAGGCGCCCAAGCCGGCTCGCGCCCCGCGCAAGCGCGCGGTCAAGGCCGGCGGCTCGACCACTTCGGATATCGCCTCGTGACGAACGCTATCGGCCATGAGCCCGAGGATGAGATCGAGGCCTCGCGCGCGCCGCTGCTCGAGCATCTGGTCGAACTGCGCACCCGGCTGATCGTCTGCGTGGTCGCGCTGTTCATCGGGTTCGGCATCTGTTTCGCCTTCGCCGACCAGATCTTTCTGTTCCTGGTCAAGCCGTTCACCGTGGCCCAGCAGTTGTTGGGCGTGCAGCACGCCGGCGGCAAGCACGGCCCGTTCGACCTGCTGTTGGCCCTGATCGGCCTGAAGGATATTCCGGTCGGCTCAACCAAGGCCCTGGACCTGGTCTATACGGCGGCGCTGGAGTTCTTCTTCACCAAGCTGAAGCTGGCCGGCTTCGGCGCGGTGGTCCTGACCTTCCCGGTCCTGGCCTGGCAGCTCTACCGTTTCGTGGCGCCGGGTCTGTACAAGAACGAGCGCGGCGCCTTCCTGCCGTTCCTGCTGGCCTCGCCGGTGATGTTCTTCCTGGGCGCGGCCCTGGTCTATTATGTGATGCTGCCGTTCGTGCTGTGGTTCGCGCTGAGCCAGCAGGTGCAGACGGCGGGTATCACTATTCAGCTGCTGCCCAAGGTCAGCGACTATCTGACCCTGGTGACCTCGCTGCTGCTGGCCTTTGGCCTGTGCTTCCAGCTCCCGGTGGTGGTGTCGCTGCTGGGCGTGGCCGGCATCATCAGCAGCAAGCTGCTGCGCGAGGGCCGTCGCTACGCCATCGTCGGCGTGTTCATCGCCGCCGCCATCCTGACGCCGCCCGATCCGATCAGCCAGATGACCTTGGCCCTTCCCATGGTGCTGCTCTACGAGATCGGCATCTGGTGTGTGTGGCTGATCGAGCGCGGCAAGGCCAAGGACGAGATCAAGCGCAACGAGATCGTCGCGCTTTAGGCCCCCGGATCGCGCGGCGCGCGGGCCGGCCTGGGTCATAAAAAGAAAAACCCCCGCCCCGGGGAAGGGGGCGGAGGCTTGTCCTGGTCTCCTGAGATCCCTTGGCCGATCCGTCGGCCGACGGGCTTTAGGCCTCGATCTTGGCTTGGCCGGCGTTCATCGCCTGCATCTGGGCCTTGGCCGAACGGATGGTGACGCCAACGCACAGATTGTAGTCGTAGCGGGTGGTGTTGTCGGCCTTGCAGACCTGCTGGGCGGCGGAGCGGATCTCGGTCTGGATCTGATCGGCCGACTTGCCCTTCAGCGAGACGCGGACGACGCTCACGGCTTCGCTGCGGCTGATCGCCTTGGGCGCGGTGCGGGCCTTGATGATGCTGTTCAGCTGACGGTTCGCGTTGAGCACCGTGACATTGACGCACTCGGAGACGAAGCCGGCCTGCTCGTTCGCGCAGACGGCCTGGGCCGCGGCCTTGATCTCGCTGCTGATCTGGGCGTCGGACTTGTTGGCCAGGGAAACGCGAACCAGCGACGCGGCGCTGGCGGGCGCGGCGATGGCGGCGGAGACGGTGATCAGAGCGGCGAGGGCGACGAGCTTCTTCAAGGTTTCAATCCTGTATGTTGTGGGGGTGTGACGCGGTTCTGTGTACTGATCTTCTGTTTCCCACCCTCGGCTTAAACTGTAGTTCAAAAACGATATTAATTGATCTTAATAGAATTGTATGCCTGTGAGATCCATAAACATAACAACGTTATTCAATATACCCTTCAGAAATACATAGGTCGGCGGGTGTTCTGGGGATCGGAGACAGCGCGATCTTGGGCCGTCGGCCGGGGCGTCTCGCCGGCCGCGGTCGCCGCCGCTCGCGCGCCGCGTCGTCGCGGTCCTGAAAAGGTTGGCGCCATTCACGACGCGCCTTAGAGAGGGCGTCTCCCTACGCCCTCTTCGAGCGCTCTTCCGATGCACGACATCAAGGCCATCCGCGACAATCCCGACGTCTTCGAAGCCGCGTGGTCGGCCAAGGGGCGATCCGGCGCGGCCGCCGAGGCCGTGAAGCTGGACGCCCAGCTGCGCGCCGCCCAGACGGCGCTGCAGGAAAACCAGGCCAAGCGCAATGAGGCCTCCAAGCGCATCGGCATGGCCAAGGCCAAGAAGGACGAGGTCGAGGCCCAGGCCCTGATGGCCGAGGTCGAGACCCTCAAGAGCCTGATGGCCGACGCCGCCGTGCTGGAAGCCGAGGCGGGGACGGGGCTGAAGGACCTGCTGGCCAGCCTGCCCAACCTCCCGGCCGCCGACGTGCCGCCCGGCGAGGACGAGGCCGGCAATGTCGAGATCCGCCGCTGGGGCGACGCCTCGGCTCTGCCCGCCGGTCGCCTGAACGCCCCCAAGGATCACGTCGACCTGGGCGCGGCCCTCGGCGGCATGGACTTCGAGGCCGCCGCCCGGATGAGCGGCGCGCGCTTCGTGGTGCTGAAGGGCCAGATCGCCCGGCTGGAACGCGCCATCGGCCAGTTCATGCTGGACCTGCAGACGGTGAAACACGACTATGTCGAGGTGTCGCCGCCGCTGCTGGTCAAGGACGAGGCGCTGTACGGCACCGGGCAACTGCCGAAGTTCGCCGAGGACCTGTTCCGCACCACGGGCGATCACTGGCTGATCCCCACCGCCGAAGTCTCCTTGACCAATATCGTCCGC
Organism: Alphaproteobacteria bacterium; assembly: GCA_018895795.1. Taxonomy (GTDB): domain Bacteria; phylum Pseudomonadota; class Alphaproteobacteria; order Caulobacterales; family Caulobacteraceae; genus Caulobacter. The sequence goes on along the minus strand of JAHINZ010000171.1, from coordinate 4,842 downwards.
GAGCAGGTGGTCGACGAAGTCCAGCTGCCGCTGCGGATGACGGCCCTGACGCCCAGCTTCCGCTCCGAGGCCGGCGCCTCGGGTCGCGACACGCGCGGCATGATCCGCCAGCACCAGTTCTACAAGGTCGAGCTGGTGTCGATCACCACGCCCGACCAGAGCGAGGCCGAGCACGAGCGGATGGTCGGCTGCGCCGAGGCGGTTCTGAAGGCGCTGAACCTGCCGTTCCGCACCCTGCTGCTGTGCAATGGCGACATGGGTTTCGGCGCGAAGAAGACCTATGACCTCGAGGTCTGGCTGCCGTCGCAGGCGACCTATCGCGAGATCAGCTCGTGCTCCAACTGCGGTGACTTCCAGGCCCGGCGCATGGACGCCCGCTTCAAGCGCGCCGGCGAGAAGGGCACCCAGTACGTCCACACCCTGAACGGCTCGGGCCTGGCCGTCGGCCGCACCCTGGTGGCGGTGCTGGAGAACTATCAGGACGAGAGCGGCCGCATCACCATCCCGGACGTGCTGATCCCCTATATGGGCGGCGTGACCCATATCGGCGGGCAGGCCTGACCGGAATGCGCATCCTGCTCACCAACGACGACGGCATCCACGCGCCCGGCCTCGTCGCGCTGGAGAAGATCGCCCGCGCCCTGACCGACGACGTCTGGATCTGCGCGCCAGAATACGAGCAGTCGGGGGCCAGCCGGGCCCTGACCCTAGCCGACCCGCTGCGGGTGCGCCGCCTCGACCCCCGGCGCTTCGCCGTCGAGGGCACGCCCACCGACTGCGTGATGATGGCCGTGCAGCAGCTGATCGAGGGCCCCGCGCCGGATCTGGTGCTGTCGGGCGTCAACCGCGGCCAGAACCTGGCCGAGGATGTCACCCTGTCGGGCACCGTGGCCGGGGCCATCGAGGGCATGGCCCTGGGCATCCGGTCGATCGCCCTGTCGCAGGCGATGACCTATTTCCACGACGAGGTGGTCGCCCACTGGGACACCGCCGAAACCTACGGTCCGGGCGTCATCCAGCGCCTGCTCGAGGTGGGCTGGCCCGACGACGTGATCATCAACGTCAACTTCCCGGCCCTGCCGCCGGAACAGGTGACGACCGTCGAGGTCACCCGCCAGGGCTTTCGCGACGGCCATCTGCGCCACTGGGACAAGCGCACCGACCTGCGCGGCCGCGACTACTATTGGATGGGCTTCACCGCCAAGGCCTCGACCCCCAAGGAGGGTACGGATCTGAAGGCGGTCTATGACGGCAAGATCTCGGTCACGCCGCTGCACATCGATCTGACGCACAACGAGACCGTCCACGCCCTGAAGGGCCTGCTGGGCGGCGCGCCGCCCAAGGCGCCGCCCAAGCCGTCGGACGCTCGCGACAAGGTGGACGCATGACCAAGGCCAAGGCCGCGGCGGCGGCCGATCTGCCCCGGCTGATGAAGGCGCTGCGCGATCAGGGGATCACCGATCCCCAGGTCCTGAAGGCCATCGAGACCACGCCGCGCGACCTGTTCACGCCGGATCTGTTCAAGGAACGGTCGTGGGAGGATTCGGCCCTGCCGATCGCCTGCGGCCAGACCATCAGCCAGCCCTATATCGTCGGCTTGATGACCCAGGCCCTGACCATCGAGCCGCGCTCGCGCGTGCTGGAGATCGGCACCGGGTCGGGCTACCAGACCACGGTCCTCAGCAAGGTGTCGCGTCTGGTCTATACGATCGAGCGCTATCGCACCCTGATGAAGGAGGCCGAGGCGCGGTTCCACACCCTGGGCCTGACCAATGTGATCACCAAGTTCGGCGACGGCGGCGAGGGTTGGGCCGAACAGGCCCCGTTTGACCGTATTATGGTCACGGCCGCCGCCGAGGATGATCCCAAACGGCTATTGTCCCAGCTCAAGCCCAACGGCGTCCTCGTGGCGCCGATCGGCAAGGGGCCGGTGCAGAGCCTTCGTCGCTATGCGGGCGACGGCAAGGGTGGCTTCAAGGTCGAGGCGCTATGCGACGTGCGGTTTGTACCGCTGCTCGACGGCGTGGCCCGCGACCAGTGACGACAATTGGGGACGAGACCTGCGTCGCGTCCTTGTTTTTAATGATTGATTTACCCTTGCGGGCCCGTCTGAAGGACACGCAAGGAAAGGAGAGGCTATGAGGCAGTTGTGGACGCGCGCGGCGGTGATCGCCCTGACGGCTGGAACGCTGGCCGCTTGCGAGACGACCTCGCCACCCCAGTATCCGCCCCGCGAAGGGCCGGCCTCCGGTCCCGCGCCCCGCGCCGCCCCGACGCCCAACTTCCCGATCACCCAGGCCCAGCCGCTCGACACCCCCCCCGAGCCCAGCGAAGTGATCCGCCGCGAGCCGATCCCGGTCGCGGCCGAGCCGACCTACCGCGAGCCGCCGGTGTCCCGCGCCGAACTGCCGCCCCCACCGCCGCCGCCGCCGGCTCAGATCCGTCCTGTCGCGCCGATCATCGTCACCTCGGTGGCGGGTCCGGTCGTCGCGGTGACGGGCAAGCCCAAGGTTCACGTGGTCGAGGCCGGCGACGCCCTGGACGCCATCGCCCGGGGCCTGGGCTCGACCCGCGCCGAACTGGTCAAGCTCAATGACCTCAAGCCGCCCTATCGCCTGAAGGTGGGCCAGAAGATCGTTGGCCCGGCCAGCAACGCCAAGGCCTATGTCGTCCAGTCGGGCGACACCATGTACGCCGTCTCCAAACGTTTCAGCGTCGACCCCGACGACCTGGCCGCCCTGAACGATTTCAAGATCGGCGCCGGGATCAAGGTCGGCCAGAAACTGTTGCTGCCCGAAGGCTACAAGGACAAGGGGCCGACCAAGACCGCCGTATCGCCGCCGCCGTCCAGCAGCCCCGTCGCCGTCCGCGAGACCGCGCCGCCCCCGCGCGTGATCGAAACGCCTCGTCCCGCGACCGCGCCGGTCTCGACCCCGACGCCCAGCGTCATCACCACCACCACGACCAGCGTCACCGGTCCGGTGGTGAACGTGGCGGGCCCGCGTCAGGTCTATACCGTGAAGTCCGGCGACACCCTGACCGCGATCGCCAAGCGCTTCGACCTGAGCGTCAAGGACCTGGCCGACGCCAACGATCTGAACGCCGACAAGCCGCTGAAGCTGGGCGCCAGGATCAAGGGGCCCGCGACCACGTCCAAGGCCTATGTCGCCCAGTCCGGCGACACCCTGACCGAGATCGCCAAGCGCTTCGGCGTCAGCCTCAAGGCCCTGGCGGCCGAGAACGGCGTCAAGACCGGCGCCGCGGTCAAGAAGGGCCAGAAGGTTCTGCTGCCGGACGGCTACAAGGACAAGGGTCCGATCCGGACCACCACGAAGACCACCACCACCACCACCGTGCGGCCCGCCGATCCCGCCTACGTCCCGGCGCCGACTCCGACTCCGGCCGAGGCTCCAGTCAGCATGCCGTCGGCGCCGATCCCCTATCGGCCCAGCGCCTCGACGCCCAGCGCGCCGGTCGCCGCCATGCCGGTCGCGCCGCCGCGACCGATCATCGAAAGCAGCGCCGCCCCCACCGAGGCCGAGATCATCGCCTCGGGCAAGGGTCGCTTCATCTGGCCGGTGCGCGGCGAGGTGCTGTCTGATTTCGGCGCCAAGGGCACGGGCCAGCGCAATGACGGCCTGAACATCCGCGCCGCCGCGGGAACGCCGGTGGTCTCGGCGGGCGACGGCGAGATCGCCTATGCCGGCAATCAGGTGCCGACCTTCGGCAATCTGGTGCTGGTCAAGCACGCCGACGGCTGGGTCACGGCCTATGCCCATCTGGGCTCGACCGACGTGAAGATGCGCCAGCAGGTCGTCAAGGGCCAGCAACTGGGCACGGTGGGCGCCACCGGCGGCGTCACCGAGCCTCAGCTGCACTTCGAGATGCGCTATGCGCCGACCGTCAAGGACAAGGCCAGGCCGGTCGATCCGGCGCTGGTTTTGCCGAAATAGTCTGAACAGGGCCCGCTTCGAAAGAGGCGGGCCTTTCTTCTATCGGTCGCCCCAGCGCCAGCCCCAGGGCTTGTCGCTCTTGCGCCAGACCAGCACGATGAATCCGACAATCAGGCCTATGCGCGTGGCGATGCCTAGCCAGGGGTGAGGCTGTTCGAGGCTCCCGAAAACCAGGGGCAGGCCGATCATCGCGGCGATAAACAGGACGATGGCCGCCCAACCTTGCCAACTGCACGGCAGGCCCGCGCCAAAACCGTAGGACTTGGTTCGAAACCACGGCTTGCCCATGGCGAACTCCCAGTTGATTTCCGAGGCGATTTATAGGCCAGGCGGTGGCGGGAGTCTTGCGAAAGCGGGGACCGGGATCGCGCCGTCCCCGGCGATGGATGGGGATGGATGACCCTTCTCCCCTTGCGGGAGAAGGTGGCGCGGAGCGCCGGATGAGGGGTCGACGGACCCGTCGGGATCGGCGAACGGCGTTGCGGGACAAGGCTTTGAGGTCGGCGAGACCCCTCATCCGTCAGCCTTCGGCCGACACCTTCTCCCGCAAGGGGAGAAGGGGGAGTGTGACGCAGGAACGGGGATCAGCATGGGCGTCCAGACAATCGACGCAACACCCCCAAAACCGCCCGTATTCTAAGCCCACCTCGTCGCACGGGAAGGGCGCAAGGCCAGCGACCATTGCGGCGACGGGGGGCGATCGAGCGGGGCTGGGGTCGAGGGGGATACTCGACCGGTCCGGGGATCCTGGCGTTGCAGGACCCGCCCGCCGTCGGCGTGGATGAGGATCAAACGGGTGTGTTTTTAAGTCATTCACTTGGCTCGCCCGCCTCGCCGCCGCTTCACTGGGGAAACCTGGCGCAGCGGCTCCCGGTAAGGCCTCAACAGG
>JAHINZ010000170.1 GCA_018895795.1 Alphaproteobacteria bacterium | reverse complement strand
CGCGCGCCGGGTTCTATGCGCTGGGCCCGGATGATCTTCCCGACAGCGTCGACCTGGGCTTGGCCATCCAGAAGACCGGCGAGAGCGCCGCGGTGCCGCTGGCGGCGTTTTCGCTGGCCGGCCGTCGTCGCGAGGTGCTGCGACGCAACTGGCGCAAGGCCGGCGAGGGCGGGGCGGCTTTCGAGGTTCTGCCGACGGGCGGGGCCGCCGCGGTGATGGCCGAGCTCAAGGCGATCTCGGACTCCTGGCTCTCGCACCATGCCGGCGGAGAAAAGGGCTTCTCGATGGGGGGGTTCGAACCGCGCTACGTCGCCGAGTTCCCCGTCGCTCTGGTGCGCTTCGAGGGGCGCATCGTCGCCTTCGCCACGCTTTGGACGACCGCTCAGAAGGCGGCGTTCTCCATGGACCTGATGCGTTACTCCGACGACGCGCCCAAGAACGTGATGGACTACCTGTTCGTCGAGCTCCTGCAATGGGGCCGGGACGAGGGTTATCAGACGTTCGAATTCGGCATGGCGCCGCTGGCGGGTCTGGACGACAGGCCTCTGGCCCCGATCATGTCGCGCGTTGGACGTCTGCTCTATGAGCGTGGAGAAGAGATCTACAATTTCCAGGGCGTTCGTCGATACAAGGACAAATACGATCCGGTTTGGCAGCCGCGCTATATTGCCGCGCCGCAGAAGTGGGCGATCCCTTTTCTGCTCGCCGACATCGGTTTGTTGTCTTCAGGCGGCGTCGGCGGTCTGACCAAGCGCCCCAAACGCCCCGCGACCTAATAGCGCGCCGGGGCGCCGGTCTGTAGGCCCAGCAGGTTCAGCAGATGGACCGTAAGCAGCATCATGGCGACCACGCAGATCATCATCAGCGGGCGCCACGGAACCATGCGCGGGCCCTTTAGGATATTGGCTGGGCGGGCTCCGCGCCATCCGCACAAGACGGCGAGAGCCAACAGGAGCACGAGGCTGATCGCGGTCGCGGTGAGGTTCATGGGGTCTCCTTGGCCTGCGACAATCGGCCTGGCAATTGGTTAACGGTCATTAACCCTCTTGCTTTTGAAGCGCGGTAAACAAGTTCCGAGCTGTGTTCCGATTCTTCCACTTGTGAATCGCTCACCCACTACATTTAGCGATTTGGTCGCGTTTACACCCCAGGAATCGGTGCTTAGCGTTGGCTCCTAAGTACGGGGAGAACGATTCGTATGACGGCCGCAGCGCCATGGAGCGTAAAGGGGATAGACCCCAAGGCACGTGAGGTCGCAAAGGACCTCGCGCGTCGCTCCGGCATGACGTTGGGCGAGTGGCTCAACCGCATGATTATCGAGGGCGAAGGGCAGGGCGGCGACGCACCTGTTGTCGACGCTTTCGGCGGGGGCGCCCAGGACCGTGCGCCGCGTCCTTACCTCCACATCGCCAAGGACGACCATGCGCCGCCGCGTATCGAGATCGCCGAACATCCCGCTGACGAAGTCGGCCGGGTGGCCATCGCTCTGGACCGTCTGACCGATCGCATCGAGGCCGCGGAAGGCCGTTCAGCCGCGGCCATCTCGGGTATCGACCAGTCGGTGCGCGGCGCCTTGAGTCGCTTGGCCCTGTCCGAGCGCGAACAGATCGCCGTTGCCGCCCGCTTCGAGGGCGCTGTCGACGAAATCAAGACCGAACAGGTTCGGTCCTCCGAGCGCCTGCGCCGCATGGAAGCCGAGGCCGTGGGACCGCGTTCTGCCGAAGCCCTGCGAGCGCTTGAAGGCGCGCTCGGCAAGGTCGCCGGTCACCTCTATGATGGTGAGGCCCGCACTCGTGAAGCCATCGCCGCCCTGGAAGCGCGCCTCGACGCGCAACCCGTCGCGACCAGCGATCCGACCGCCGTGGTCGATGAAGTCGTGGCGCGTTTGGGACAACGCCTGGAAGCCGCCGAAACCCGCACCGCCGAAGCGTTGCGTGACCTGAGCGCATCGTTCTCCGCTCTGGATGGACGCTTGCAGTCCGTCGAGGGCGCGGATCCCACGACCGGCGTGCAGGACCGTCTCGACCGGCTGGCCGGCGATCTGACCCAGCGCATGGAAGCCGCGCGCCTGGAAATGGCGACCAAGCTGCGCGACAGCGCCGACGGCCGTTTCGACCGCATGGAGAAGAAGCTCGGCGAGATGGCCGCCCACGTGCAGGTCGCCGAGCAACGCTCGGCGCAAGCCATCGAGCGCATGGGCCGCGAAGTCGTCGGTGTCGCCGACGCCTTCAACCGTCGCATCCAGGCCGCCGAAAGCCGCAACACCGCAGCCATCGAGCAGGTCGGCGGCGAAGTCGCCCGCATCGCCTCGGCGGTCGAGCACAAACTGAATCGCGCCGACAGCGTCCAGGCCCAGGCCCTTGAAAAGCTGGGCACCGAAATCGCCCGCATTACCGAAAAGCTGGCCGAACGCATCGGCAGCGCCGAGCGTCGCAACGCCCTGGCCATCGACGATGTCGGCGAACAGGTCACGCGCGTCACCGACCGCCTCAACCAGCGTCACGAGCGCTCGTCGCAGGAACTGATCGACCGCATTCGCCAGAGCGAGGAGCGCACCGCGCGTATGCTCGATGAAGCGCGCGAAAAGATTGACAGCCGCCTTGGCGACGCACAGCGCAAGCTGGTGGAGCCGCCGGCCGTTCAGCCGCCGCCCGCGCAGCCGTCGGCCGTTCGCCCGCCGGTTTCCCCGTTCGCGACCAGCAGCTATTCCTTCGGCGGCGAACCGGTGGTGGACGAAGACGTTTTCGACGCGCCGCCTCCACCGGCCCGCGCGCCGGTGTTCGAGACCGCCGCGTTCCCGGCGGTTGATCCGGAGCCTCCCAGTTTTGACGACCAGGACTATGAAGCCGCCGACGGTTTCATCGGCCAGGAACCCTCGGCCCCGGTCGAAAGCTTCGCGCCCGCTTCGGACTATCAGCGCTTTTCGGCGCCCGAGGCCGCCGATCCGGCGCGTCCGTTGTCGACGCGTGAAGTGATCGAGCAGGCCCGCGCCGCCGCGCGCGCCGCCGCCGCCGTCGACATCAAGTCCAAGAAGGACGACAAGAAGGCCAAGGCGAAAGACAAGCCGGCGCGCGCGTCACTGTTCTCGGGCTTTGGCTCCAAGGCCTCGGTCAAGCCAGCCAAGCGCCGGGTCGGATCGTCCGTCACGACGGCGTTGATGGTCTTTGGGATCGCCGGCGCCCTGGGGGGCGGGACCGGTCTGCTGCTGTTGCCCAAGGGCGGAGACAGCCAGACGCCTGATCGGGTGGCCCAGGCCATCGCGGGCCGTAAATCCGACGTCGAGATCCGCACCGCCGAGGCCGACACGGCGCCCGGTACGGTGCGGGCCGCTGTCGCCCTATCGCCGCAACTGCTCGCTTTGACCCCGACCGAGGCGACGCCGACCTCAGCTCAGTCTCAGGAAGACGCTCAGGCGCTGTTTGACGAAGGCGTCCTCAAGGTCGAGGCGAAGGACCGCTCTGGCGTCGAGATCATGCGCAAGGCCGCCAATCTTGGCTTGCCGCGCGCTCAATTCTATCTCGGCAAGATGTACGAGACAGGCGAAGGCGGCGTGAAGAAGGACCTCGGCGAGGCCCGTCGCTGGACCGAACGCGCCGCCACGTCGGGCGACCCGCGGGCCATGCACAACCTGGCCCTGTTCTACTTCAAGGGCGAGGGCGGGGCCAAGAATTCGACCACGGCCGCCAGCTGGTTCCGCAAGGCCGCCGATCAAGGCCTGGTCGATAGCCAGTTCAATCTGGCCCAGCTCTATGAAGGCGGCTGGGGCGTCAGTCAGAATCCGGCTGAAGCCTACAAGTGGTATGTGATCGCCGGCCGGGCCGGAGACGCGACGTCGAAGGCCCGCGCCGCCGCCCTACGCCCGCAACTGACGGCGGAGGCCCAGCGCACCGCGGATCGTTCGGCCTATGCCTTTCGCGCCCAGACCGTGAGCACGGCCGTGGCGGCCAATAACACCGCCGCCCCCGGCGCCAGCGCCGGTCTTGGCACCGCGCAGCGGGTCCTCTCGCAGCTGGGTTACTATCAGGGCCCTCGCGACGGAGTCAGTTCACCCGGATTGCGCATGGCGATCGCGGCCTACCAGCGCGATCAGGATCTGCCGTCTTCCGGTGCGCTGGACGCCGAGACCTTGAACCGACTCTCGGTCTACGCCCGCTGAGTCAAGAAGAGCGCTCTCGGGTTGGTTTCCGTGAGCGCCTTGCCCGTCATCACTGAATCTGTTGGGCAAATTCGTCCGTGGACCTATGGGCGTGTCTCGCTATAGTCGCGCCCAGCGCAAGGACTGTCGCGACGGCGGCCGTCCGAAGGAGTTGAGTCATGAGCGAGCCTGTGGCGGATCGCGTACCGGCGCCGCCGGCAGTCTGGGTGTTTGGGCTCTCGACCCTGATACCGTTTTTCGTGGCTTCGGGCCTGTTTTGCTATGGCCCGCCGAACGTGCAGAACGGGGCCTTGATCTCTCTGCTCGCCTATTCCACCGCCATGGTTTCCTATTTCGGCGGGGTCAGAACCGGTCTTGAGATCGAAAACCCCAGTCCGCGCTGGCTGGTTCTGGGGTTGTCGCTGCTGTTTCCCCTCGCGGGCTTTGGTCTTCTGCTCGGCGAGCTTCGCTTCGAGCCCGCCTGGCAGCTGTCGGGCTTCCTGCTGGTCTTCTTGCTGCAATGGGTCTGGGATGTGACCGACCACGAGGGGCCGGCTTGGCGCCCGCGCATGCGCACGCTTCTGACGTCCGGCGCGGCGGTCTCTTTGGCCTTCGCCCTTGAGCAGGCTCTGCATATGTAGGTGTTACATCCGCGCTTTGGCGACCACCGTATAGGTGGTTGCGAATCGACGCCTAACACTTAAGGTGGATCCTCCGTTCGTAGGGTCTTTGTTCAATGCGCTCTCTGAAGATCGTGGCCCTTGCTTTGATCGTCTTTGGCTTGGCCGCTTGCGACAAGCCCAAGGCCTACACGGCGTTGCCGGATGACATGGATATGGGCGATCGGAACGCCAAGATCACCGTCGTCGAGTACGCATCCGTCGGATGCCCGATCTGCGCGGCCTGGCAAAAGGAGGTCTATCCCGCGTTCAAAGCCAAATACATCGACACGGGCAAAGTGCACTATGTGTTCCGCGAGATGCTCGTGGGCGGCGGCTCCGAAGTCACCGTGGCTTCTGCGGGGTTCCTGCTGGCCCGCTGTGCTGGCAAGGACAAGTACTTCGCCGTCAATGACGCGATTTTCGCCAGCCATCCGGGCGTGTTCATCTCCCCGAGGGAAACGTTGCAAGATATCGCCAAATCCGTAGGCATGAACGAGGATCAGTTCAACAAGTGCGTTCTGGACGAGGAACAGATCAAGGCTCTGAACAAGCGGGTGGAGAGCAACGCTCGGGTTCATGACGTAAACGCCACGCCGACCTTCGAGATCAACGGCCAAAAGCTTGAGCCTGGCTATCACACGCTGGAACAGATTGACGCCGCGGTCGCCGCCGCGAGCAGATAGCGGCTGCTCAATCCGGCCGCAGCGATTTCATCCCCACCGCGTGCACTCGCTTCGCGCCTAAGGCCGCAGCCAGAACGGGGCGACAAAACAGGCCTGAGAAGGCGTCGTCCAGAACATTCAACCCGCCGGTATAGGCGCCGAACGCCGGCAGGATCAGTCGCGACCCGTCGGTGACGAAGCAGCGCCGCCGCACGCTGCCGCGACCGCTCGAAACCCGGGCGGCAGGGTGCAGGTGCCCCGCCACCTCGCCGGGCTGCAAGCCCGCTTGGGGTTCGTGGCGCAGGACGAGACCCAGGATCGAGGCTTCGTCGATCACCTCGCCCGGCAGAACGCGCGGGCCATCCTCATCGTGATTGCCGACGGCCCAGATCAGCTGGCGATCGCGCGCCAGGCCGGCGAGACGCTCGGCGTCGCCGTCCGCCAATCGGGTTTCGCCGCCCGCGTCATGGAAGCTGTCGCCCAGGAAGATCAGGCGCGAGGGGCTCAGCGCCGTAACCTCGCGGTCCAGGCGGTCCAGGGTCTCCCGCGTGTCGTAGGGGGGCAGCAACTGACCGAAGCGGGCGGCGTAGCTGCTGCCTTTCTCGAAATGCAGATCGGCCACCACCAAGGTGCGTTCGGTTTCGATCCACAGGGCGCCTGAGCCGCGCAGCACGACGCTGGTCCCGGCCAGGTCGATCCGCAGGCCGCCGCAGGGATTGCTCTCGAAGCGGGTCACGCCATGGCCTCGGCGATCAGATCTTCCTCGGCCTCGGCCAGGATCGCCTCGCCGGCCGCGTCGCCCGGCGCCCGTTCGCGGCCGATCTCCAGCATGATCGGCACGGCGAAGGGCGAGACGCGGTCCAGCCGGACGTTGCGGATATTGCCCTTCACCCGGGCGAGCATGTCGCCCAGGCGCGCGACGTCGAGCAGGCCGGTGGCGGCGTCCTGGCGCGCGCAGCGCAGCAGCAGGTGGTCGGGCTGATGACGGCGCAGGACGTCGTAGATCAGGTCGGTGGAGAAGGTCACCTGCCGGCCCGACTTCTCCTCGCCCGGATAGCGTCGCTCGATCAGTCCGGCGATCAGGGCGCAGGCCTTGAAGCTGCGCTTCATCATGAAGCTCTCCTCCAGCCACGCTTCAAGATCGTCGCCCAGCATGTCCTGGTCGAACAGGGCGTCGAGGTCCAGGTCGTCCATCGGCTTCAGCGACCAGAGGTTCAGGACGTAGTCGTTGCAGACAAAGCCCAGCGGCCCCACGCCCAGTCGGTCCAGTCGACGGGTCAACAACATCGCCAGGGTGGTGTGGGCCAGGCGCCCCTCGAATGGATAGCAGACCATGTGGAAGCGCTTGCCGCGCGGGAAGGTCTCCAGCAGCATCTGATCTTCGCCGGGGAGCGCCGAGCGCACCTTCTGCCAGGCCAGCCATTCCTGGACGTCCGGGGGCAGGGCGGTCCACTCGCCCTCGTCCTGCATCATCTTGCGCACGCGGCTGGCCAGATAGGTCGAGAGCGGAAACTTCGAGCCGCCCCAGCTGGGCATCTTGGGATCGTCGTTGGGCGCGGGACTGACAAAGGCGTCGGCCCCGACCAGGCTGTTGAAGCGCCAGACCTGGCCGGCGAACACGAAGGTGTCGCCCGGCGTCAGTTGCTCGAAATAGCCCTCCTCGGCCTCACCGATCTTGCGTCCGCCCATCGGGCGCTTGCCGCCGCCGATCCTGACATTGACGGTCGCGGCCGTGACGATCGCGCCGACATTCATGCGGTGGCGCTGCACGGTCTGGGCGTTGCGCGCTCGCCAGAGGCCGTCCGGCCCCGGCACGATGCGGCGAAACTTGTCATAGGATTTCAGGGCGTAGCCGCCGGTCGAAACGAAGTCGACGACGGCCTCGAAATCCTCCCAGGACAGGTCGGCATAGGGGCCGGCGGTGCGGATCTCGTCATGCAGGGCGACCAGGTCGAACGGCTCGGAGCAGGCGCAGCCCATGATGTGCTGGGCCAACACATCCAGCGCGCCGGTGCGTTCCAGCTCGCCGTCGAGATGGTTCTCCAGGATGGCGTCGGCGGCGGCCCGGCATTCGAGCATCTCGAAGCGGCTGGCCGGCACGAACAGGGCGCGGCTGGGCTCATCCAGGCGGTGGTTGGCCCGGCCGATCCGCTGGACCATCCGTGAGGCGCCCTTGGGCGCGGCCAGTTGGATGACCAGGTCGACGTCGCCCCAGTCTATGCCCATGTCCAGGGTCGAGGTGCAGACCACGGCCCGAAGCTCGCCGCGCGCCATGGCGGCCTCGACCTTGCGGCGCTGCTCGGCCGACAGGCTGCCATGATGCAGGGCGATGGGCAGGCCTTCATCGTTCAGCTCCCAGAGGCGCTGAAAGGCGAACTCGGCCTGGAAGCGGGTGTTGACGAACACCAGGGCGGTCTTGGCGCCCTTGATGATCTCATAGACCTCGGCCATGGCGTGCTCCGCCGTGTGACCCGCCCAGGGGACCCTGCCGCCGGACACCAGCACCTCGACCACCGGCGGCGCGCCGCCCGAGCCCAGGACGAGATCGACGTCCGGTTCAGAGATCCTCCCCCCTTGGGGGATGTGGCCCGGCGGGCCGGAGGGGGCGAGCTGGACGTCGGCCGCTCTGGCCCCCTCCGTCGGCTTCGCCGACACCTCCCCGGGAGGGGGAGGATCTTGGTCGTTGCGATGAACCCCGAGCCACCGCCGCACCAGGTCCGGATCATCCACCGTCGCCGACAACCCCACGCGCCGCATGTTGGGCGCGAACAGCTGCAGCCGCGCCAGATGCAGGGCCAGCAGGTCGCCGCGCTTGGAGGGCCATAGGGCGTGGGCCTCGTCGATGATCACGCAGGACAGGTCGGCGAAATACGCGCGCGCGCCTTCCCAGGCGCAGAACAAGGCCAGTTGCTCGGGCGTGGTCAGCAGGATGTCCGGCGGCTTGATCCGCTGACGGGCCTTGCGGCTCTCGCCGGTGTCGCCGGTCCGGCTCTCGGCGACGACCTTCAGGCCCATCTCGCGGATCGGGGTCATCAGGTTGCGCTCGACATCGACGGCCAGGGCCTTGAGCGGCGAGATATAGAGGGTGTGGATCCCGGCCGGGGTGTTGCGCGGCGCGCGTTCGGACAGGTCGATCAGGCTGGGCAGGAAACCGGCCAGGGTCTTGCCGCCGCCGGTTGGCGCGATCAGCAGGGCGCTTCTACCCGCGCGCGCCTTGGCCAACATTTCAAGCTGATGGGCCCGCGGCGCCCAGCCGCGCGTGGCGAACCAGTCCTGGAAGCGGGGAGGAAGGGCGGCGGCCGCGTGCATCGTCCGCCGCTATAGCATGTTCCCGTTCCGTTTCGGCAAGGGGACTGCGCGGCGGCGGCCAACTCGCCTCTGACGCTGCAACGCTTGACGGACGCGTTCCGCGCGCAACAATCGGGGCATTGTCTGGGGTGATCATGTTTTTTCGGGTTCTCGCGGTCGGACTGGCGGGATGGGCGATGGGCGGGATGGTTCCCGCCCAAGCGCGTCAGGCCGCCCCGCCGCCGGCGATCCGCCCCGCCGAGGATCCGGCCTTCGCCGCGCTGCTGAAGCGCGGACAGGCGGGAGACGTCACGGCCTATGTCGACCTGGCCTTCGACTATCTCGACAAGGACAATCCGCGTCACGACGTCGACGAAGGCGTGCGCTGGCTGACGGCGGGCGTCGCCGCTGGTGACGCCGAGGCCTTTCTCGAACTGGGTAATCTCTATTTCGACGGTGAGACGCTCGCCCAGGACCGGCGCAAGGCGCTGGGCCTGTATCGCCGCGCCGCCGATCTGGGAAACCTCGACGGTCTCTACAATGTCGGGATCGTCTATGAGGGCGGGGGCGGTGTGGCCGAGAACCTTTCCGAAGCCCTGCGCTGGTATCGGCGAGCGGCGGACGCGGGGTCCGAACAGGGCATGTTCCAGGTAGCCAACGCCTATCAACATGGCCGGGGCGTGCGCGCCAACCAGGCCCAGGCGGTCTACTGGCTGCGCAAGGCGGTGGTGGCGGGATCCTCGGCCGCGATGAACGACCTGGGCGCGCTCTATTCCGCGGGCGAGGGCGTGCCGCAAGACGACGCCGAAGCCCTCCGGTTGTTCGTCGCCGCCGCGCGCAACGGCTCGGCCATCGCCATGGCCAATGTCGCGGTGGTCCATCACAACGGCGAGGGCGTGCCGGTCGACTATGTCGAGGCCGTCCGCTGGTATCAGTTGGCGGCCGACAATGACTATCTGCCCGCCTTCTATGCGCTGGGCGCGATGTGCGAGGCGGGCGAGGGCGTCCGCCATGATCCGGAAACGGCGCTGGCGATGTATCGCCGCGCCGCCGAGAGCGACGATCCGGCCCTGCGCCAGAAGGCCCAGAAAGCGATCGACCGGCTGGAGCGCGGCGACGACGAAGACCCGCGCATCGTCTGAAGCCGTTCGCATTCTGTTTCCGCCGCCAAGGTGCTAACAGACTCGGGTGACCGCTTCGCCGCCGACTCTTGATCTCGCCCCCGCGCTCGTCGTGCTGCCTGGGCCCCGCGCCGGCTATGCGGACGGCGAGGGCGAAGGCCGCCTGCTGCGCGCGCCCGACGCTCGCGACCTGCTGGAGCACGGTCCGGTCCTGGTCGCCCACGCGGCGATGACCGCCAAGCGGCTGAACCTGTCTGCGCCGGCCCGCAGCGGTCGCCTGTTCGACGTTCTGGAGCTCTACGCCTTCGTGCGGCCGGCGACCTTCTGCGCCCCGTCGGCCGTGGGCCTGGCCATGGCGCTGGGTCTGCGCGAGCCGCACGGCGCGGCCGAACAGGCCCAGAGCCTGCGCGAGAGCGCCGACGCCCTGTTGCGCGAGCTGGCCCTGACTCCGGTCCCGTCGCGCGAGGAGGCCCTGGCCGTGGCCGAGACCCTGGCCAAGGCCGGCTGGTCGTGGGGAGCTCGGACGATCGGCGCGCTCCGCTCGGTTCAGGCCGGCAACCAGTTCCGCGGTTCGGGCCTCGACGTCTGGGCGCGGCTGGTCGAATGGGAGGATCAGGCCCCGCCCGGCGAGCCCGGCTCGCGGCCGATCGATCCTGAACGGGCCGGGGAGCGCCTGGCCGAACTGCTGAAGCGCTCCGGTCTGGACGAGGTGCGCGAGGCCCAGGTGACCTTCGCCAAGGAGGCGGCCTTCGCCTTCCAGCCGCGCGAGCGCGAGGGCGAACCGCGCATGATGCTGGCCGAGGCTGGCACCGGCGTCGGCAAGACGCTCGGCTACCTGGCG
>JAHINZ010000169.1 GCA_018895795.1 Alphaproteobacteria bacterium | reverse complement strand
TTGAGCTTCAGCATGTTTGGAACCTGGATCACCTCAGCGGTGGGCTTAGTCGTCAAGATCGCCTCCCCGGCGGCGGGTCATTGGAGATCGCTATCATAGCAGGCGTTAACAACGAATGAGATGCTGGTTTCTGTGCGACCGAACGCCTCATGCCGAGAACTGTTCGGCCAGCACGCGTTCGTCGAGACTACGGCCGGCGTCAAACAGCATCGCCAGGCTGGTGTCGCGGTCTTCCGAGATGTGGACCTCCATGACGTCGCGAACCTCGAAATTGTCCGCCACGGCGCTGACCGGCCGCTTGTCGGCCTCGAGGATCTCAAACGTGATGCGCGCCGAGCGGGGCAGCAGGGCTCCGCGCCAACGCCGGGGTCGAAAGGCGCTGATGGGCGTCAGGGCCAGAACCTGACCGCCGATCGGGATGATCGGGCCGTGGGCCGAGAGATTATAGGCCGTGGATCCCGCCGGGGTGGCGATCAGTGCGCCGTCGCACACGAGTTCGCTCATCCGCACCTTGCCGTCGATCGAGATGCGAAGTTTGGCCGTCTGGCGGGTCTGTCGCAGCAATGAAACCTCATTGATCGCCAGGGCGCGGTGGTTTCGGCGGTGGGAATCAATCGCGGTCATGACCAGCGGATGGATCACGGCCCGTTCAGCGGCGTTGATCCGCTCCAAAAGGCCGTCTTCGCTGTACTCGTTCATCAGGAAGCCGATGGAGCCCCGGTTCATGCCGTAGATCGGGGTCTGGCTGGCGATGGCGCCGTGCAAGGTTTCAAGCATGAACCCGTCGCCGCCGAGGGCGACGATCACCTGGGCCGACTCCTCGCCGACATCGCCATAGCGCGCGGCCAGACGGTCACGCGCTTCCTCGGCCTCGGGGCGGTCGCTGGCCTTGAAGCTCAATCGAGTCAGAAACGGTTGCGGCTGATACATTGGGCCAAAGAGGCGGGAAGCCCGCCCGCTTGTCAAACCGCGCTGACGGCCTGTCGGAAAGCCATGGCCGCGATGTCCGGGGTGAACGGGCCAAACGCGCTGCTGGCGCGCCGTGCGCCTTCTTCGCCGCCGCCCGGCCGGCCGCTGTTCAGCTGGCGAACATGCGTCAGGATGGTTGGAAATACGCTACGATCAATGCCCACGGCCGAGCAGGCCAAGGCCAGTAATTCCGGGCGATTGCTGTCCATCGCGCGGCGGATCTGATCCGGATCGAACTGACCCAAGCGCGCCAGCGCCAGGCCAAACAACGGCAGGCGGCCTTCGCGCAGCACGCGTAAAAGATAGCCAGGGCGGAGCTGGCCGGCCGCATCGAGCTTCTCGACCAGCGAGCGCTCCATTTCCTCGCGTCCCTCATCGGACTCCACGACGCCGTCTTGGGGTGGGCCGTCGCCACGATGGGCGGCGCGAAGCGCCTCATCCACGGCGGCGATCATGGCGTCGGGGTCGAGGTGGAACCGTGTCGCCAGCGCATCCCGCAGCGACCGCCCGACCCAGAGATAGAGCTGTTCGGCCAGGTCGCTGGAGAGCAGGGGGTGGCGCGCCAGGGGCGACCGAAGCGCGACGATGTCCTTGGCGTGACCGACCAGGCGGCGCAAGCCTTCGGTGGAGATCTCGGCGGTTTCGTTATTGGCCAGGGCGGTCAGCACTGCGGGCTCTTCGCGGGCCAAAATGGCCTCGACCACGGCGGCGGGCAGGCGCGGGCGGCGAGCGACTTCGATTTGATGCTCGAGCGTGGCCTGGACCATCAGTCTGATCAGGTCGTGATCCTGCAGCACGGGGCTGCGGGCGATGATCGGTCGGGCGATTTCGATTTCGTCGAGCGCCAGGATGTTGATCAAGGCCGACGGCGCCCAGGGGGCGTCAGCGAGGCGTTCGGAAAGGCGCTGACGGATCTCCCGTTCGGCTTCGACGACCAGCGTCATGAAGATGGAGTCGAGCAGGCGCTGAACATCGGGGTCCGTCGGACCGCCAGCGGCCTGGCTGGCCTCGCATAGTTCTATGATCCCAGTCAGCAGCCGCTCGCGATCGCTCGGATCGCGGCTGCGCGCCAGTGACAGAAGCTTGGCGGTTTGGACGGCGTGGATGGCCAGCCTCCTCGAATCCCGAACTGCGTAAGGATGACCTTGCTTCCGGCAAATGAAAACATGCTTAAACGTAAGGCTCGAGCGATGGATAGGAATAGCGGCCTGTTGTCGCGGTAGAGCTCAGGGCGGAGGGCGTGAGGATGGCTGAACAACTGATTTTGGCCTTGGATCAGGGTACGACCAGCACTCGGGCAATCCTGTTCGACGCAACCGGCGGTGCGCTGGCCGACGCCACGCGGCCCCTCCGGCAGAGCTATCCCGCCGATGGCTGGGTTGAACACGACGCCGAAGAGATCTTCGCCGCATGTGTCGCGGTCTTGCGCGAAACGATGGAGACATCCGGGCGCGACATCGCCGAGGTCGCCGCGATCGGGATCACCAATCAGCGCGAGACCGTGGTGGTCTGGGACAAGGTCACCGGGCGTCCCATCCATCCCGCCATCGTCTGGCAGGATCGCCGCACGGCCGGCGCCTGCGACCGGCTCCGGGAGGCCGGACATGAGGCGCGGGTGTCGGAGGTGACCGGCCTGCTGCTGGATCCGTATTTCTCCGGAACCAAGATCGCCTGGATTCTGGATCACGTGACCGGCGCGCGCGATCGCGCTGAAGCGGGCGAGCTTCTCTGCGGAACCATGGACAGCTGGGTGATCTGGAGGCTGACCGGGGGGGGCGTGCACGCGACCGACGCCACCAACGCCTCGCG
>JAHINZ010000168.1 GCA_018895795.1 Alphaproteobacteria bacterium | reverse complement strand
TGGCCGTGATCTCCAACGGCACCGCCGTGCTGGGCCTGGGCAATATCGGCCCGCTGGCCAGCAAGCCGGTGATGGAGGGCAAGGCCGTCCTGTTCAAGAAGTTCGCCGGCATCGACGTCTTCGATATCGAGGTCGACGCCAACGACCCCGACCGCTTCATCGAAGTGGTGGCGGCGCTGGAGCCCACCTTCGGCGGCATCAATCTCGAGGACATCAAGGCCCCCGAGTGCTTCATCATCGAGCGCACCCTGCGCGAGCGGATGAACATCCCGGTCTTCCACGACGACCAGCACGGCACCGCCATCGTCTGCGCCGCGGCCGTCCGCAACGCCCTGCTGGTCCAGGGCAAGAGCCTCAAGGACGTCAAGCTGGTCACCTCGGGCGCCGGCGCGGCGGCCCTGGCCTGCGTCGACCTGCTGGTCTCGATGGGCCTGCCGGTCGAGAACGTCACCCTGACCGACATCAAGGGCGTCGTGTACGCCGGTCGCGACGACGACATGCTCGACAACATGGCCCGCTATGCGCGCCAGACAGACGCTCGCACCCTGTCGGAGGTCATCGCCGGCGCCGACATCTTCCTGGGCCTGTCGGCTCCGCGGGTGTTCAAGGCCGAGTGGCTGCCGCTGCTGGCGCCGAACCCGCTGATCCTCGCCATGGCCAACCCGGAGCCGGAGATCCTGCCCGAGCTGGTCTATGCCGCCCGTCCCGACGCCATCATGGCCACCGGCCGCAGCGACTACGCCAATCAGGTCAACAACGTCCTCTGCTTCCCCTTCATCTTCCGGGGCGCCCTGGACGTCGGGGCCAGCGAGATCAACGAAGCCATGAAGGTGGCGGCCGTCGAGGCGATCGCCGAACTGGCCCGCGCCGAGGCCAGCGAAGTGGTGGCCAACGCCTATGGCGGCGTCGCGCCGATGTTTGGCCCGCACTATATCATCCCCAAGCCGTTCGATCCGCGCCTGATCCTGCAGATCGCGCCCGCCGTGGCCAAGGCGGCCATGGACAGCGGCGTCGCCACCCGACCGATCGCCGACTTCGACGCCTATCGCCAGGAACTGGAGCTGTTCGTCTATCGCTCGGGCCAGTTGATGCGGCCCCTGTTCGAACAGGCCCGCAAGGCCACCAAGGCCTCGCCGGTGCGGGTGGCCTATGCCGAGGGCGAGGACGAGCGGGTGTTGCGCGCCGTGCAGACCGTGGTCGACGAAGGCCTGGCTCAGCCGGTGCTGATCGGTCGTCGCGAGACGATTATCGCCAAGGTCGCCGAGATGGGTCTGCGCCTGGACCTCGGCGGGCATGTCCAGATTCTCGACCCCGGCGCCGACACCGCGCTGTTCGCGCCGATGATCGAGCGGTATCAGGGCCTGGTCAGCCGACGGGGCGTGCCGCCGGCGGCGGCGGCGCGGCGTGTGACCAACCGGCGGACGGTGTCGGCCTCGATGCTGCTGCAGGCGGGCCATGTCGACGCCGCCCTGGTGGGCGGCAACCGCGACTGGTGGCAGCACATGACCTATGTGCTGCCGGTGATCCCCAAGCGCGACAGCGTTGACCGCATCTACGCCCTGTCGGCGCTGATCCTGGATAACGGCACGCTGTTTTTCTGCGACACCCATGTCAATGTCGACCCGACCGCCGAACAGGTGGCCGAGATGACACTGCTGGCCGCCGACGCGGTGCGCCGGTTTGGCGTGGTCCCCAAGGCGGCGCTGCTGTCGCACTCCAGTTTCGGCGCCTCCAATTCCCCAACCGCCCGCAAGATGCGCGACGCCCTGGCGATCGTGCGCGACAAGGCCCCCGAGCTCGAGGTCGACGGTGAGATGCACGCCGACGCCGCCCTCTCCCAGGCCCTGCGCGACCGGCTGGTGCATGACAGCGCCCTGAAGGGCTCGGCCAATCTGCTGGTCATGCCCACCCTGGACGCGGCCAATATCGCCCTGACCCTGCTCACCGCCGCCACCGAGGGCCTGCTGGTCGGCCCCATCCTGCTGGGCATGAGCCAGCCCCTGCACGTGCTGACGCCCAGCGTCACGGCGCGCGGCATCGTCAACATGACGGCTCTGGCGGTGAACCAGGTCGCCGATGAGCGCGCCGACAGGGCCTAGGCCCAGACGCGAAAAAGCCCCGCGCGAAGCCGCCCACCGTCCGGCTGGACGGCGGCGGCTCCTCGCGGGGCCTGATCAGCGGAGATTGAGACGACGGTCGCGCGATGCGATCGCCGCCTCGAACGTCCTTAGAGGATGCGCAGGTTGCCGGCCGAGGTCTTGCCCGAGCGGCGATCCTGTTCCAGTTCGTAGCCGACTTGCTGACCTTCGTTCAGGCCGCGCAGACCGGCGCGTTCAACGGCCGAGATGTGCACGAAGATGTCGCCGCCGCCATTGTCGGGCTGGATGAAACCAAAACCCTTGGTGGTGTTGAACCACTTGACCACGCCCGTGCCGGCTTCGCCGCCGCCGCCGCCGCTGTCATAGCCGCCGCCGCCACCGCCGCGGGGGGCGTCGTAGCCACCGCCGCCGCCACGGGGCGCGTCAAAGCCGCGCGACGGGGGCCGGCGCGCCGACGCCGGGGCGGCGCCCTGGCCGGTCACGCGCAGATTGCCGGCCGAGGTCTTGCCCGAGCGACGATCTTCTTCCATTTCGTAGGCGACCTGGTCGCCTTCGTTCAGGCCCGCAAGGCCCGACCGCTCAACAGCGGCGATATGGACGAAAACGTCCTCGCCGCCGTTATCGGGCTGAATGAAACCAAAGCCCTTGGCCGGGTTGAACCACTTAACGACACCGTTCGCCATCTTATCCTCAAAAACCTATTCCGTGGGCCAAGTGCCGACCCGCGCCTTCCATAGCTTTCTCATGACGCAAATCAAAGGATCGCGCCATGGGCTTTGAACGGAGATTCTCGAAGAACGATGACAGAAATGCAGAAAATTTCGCTTCCGGGGCGATTGAGCGCCGGCCGCCCAGGCGCCTAGCCGATTTGCGATGGCCCATCCGCGACGCGAAACAAGCCATGTCCACAGGATCTTGGGTGCGGGGACAGGATTTGAACCTGTGACCTTCAGGTTATGAGCCTGACGAGCTACCGGGCTGCTCCACCCCGCGGCAGAGTGAGGATTGTGAGGTAGGGTTGGACTTTGAAGCGACTTGATTGGCATCCTTTT
>JAHINZ010000167.1 GCA_018895795.1 Alphaproteobacteria bacterium | reverse complement strand
CGAGGCTGTCCCAGACCAGCTTGCGGATGGCGCCCAAAGAAGCCGGTCCGTTCGCCAATTCCCGAGCGAGACTGGCGGCCGTCCCATGCAATTCGGCGTCGGGCACGCAGCGATTGATCAGGCCCCATTGCAGCGCCGTGGCGGCGGAGACGCGCTCGCCCAGCAGCATCATCTCCATGGCCCGGGCCTTGCCGATCAAGCGCGGCAGCAGATAGGTCGAGCCGCCGTCGGGCACCAGGCCGATGCGCCGGAAAGCCTGCAGGAAATAACCGCTCTCGCCCGCCACGATCATGTCGCCCATCAGGGCCAGCGAACAGCCGACGCCGGCCGCCGCGCCATTGACGGCGGTGACGATCGGGAAGGGGAAGTCGCGCAGAGCGGTCATCATCGGATTGTAGATGGTCTCCAGCGCCGAGCCGGCGTCGGGCTTGCCGTCCACATCCAGCTCCCGGGCGGCCGGGCCGCCTCCAGACAGATTGGCCCCGGAACAGAAGCCGCGACCTTCACCGGTGATGACCAGGGCCCGGGCGACCACCTTGCCGGCGGCGATCGACGCCAGGGCGTGGGTGATTTCGCGCGCCAGATCCAGGCTGGCGGCGTTCAGCGTGGTCGGGTCGGCCAAGGTGATCGTCGCGACGCCGTCCTCGGCGGTCAGGCGGATTTTCTGATAGTCCATGACGTCCTCCCAGGGCTTTGCGCTCTTGCCCCTAGCTAGACCCCGCTCACCCAGCGGAACACCAGAGGATTTTTCACACGACAACGCCGCCGTTCGTGAAAACGGCGGCGCTTGAGAGTCGTGGAGGTCGGAAAGCCTAGGCGGCGTTGGCCGAAGCCGGCTTGCCCTCGGCGGAACTGACCTTGTTACGGCCGCTGCGCTTGGACGCGTAGAGCGCCGCGTCGGCGCGTTCCATCAGCGAGTGGCCGCTCTCGGCCTGATGGCGTTCCGCGAAGCCCGACGAGATGGTGATCGTGCCCAGGTCTTCGTTGGTCGAGCGGCGCTTGAGCATGCGCGAGGACACCTCGACGCGGATCTCTTCCAGGCAGCCGGCGACAATGGCCGCGGATTCGCGCGGGAAGATCATCGCGAACTCCTCACCGCCGTAGCGGGCGGCGAAGCGCGGCATGGCGGCCACGCGGCCGATCACCGACGCGACATAGCGGATGACCTGATCGCCCGTCTGGTGGCCCCAGGTATCGTTGAAGCCCTTGAAATGGTCGATGTCGAGGACGGCCAGGCACAGGCTGGTGCCGGCCTCATCGCCTTCTGAGCAGGCCCGGCCCAGTTCCTCGTCGAAGGCCTTGCGGTTGGCCAGATTGGTCAGGCCGTCGGTCGTGGCGTCGCGGCGCACCTGTTCCAGGTGCTCGCGCAGGCGATCGACCTCGGCGGTCGACTCAGCCAGACGCGTTTCAAGCGACCGGTTTTCCTTGTGGACGCGACGCGTGGCCTCGGCGAGGCTGGTGACCACGGTCTTGATGGCGGCGACGTCGGCGCCTTCGCCCAGATCCTTGCTCACACCGGCCAATTGCTTGCCGAACGCGGCATTGGATTTCTGGGCGTTCTGGATCGCCTTGGAGACCGATTCCAGTTCCTTGCTCAGCAGGTCGCCGGCGTCGCGGATCTGTTCGTTCAGGCGGGCCTTGGGCAGGTAGGTCGCGGCGAGTTCCTCGCTGACCAGTTCGGTCATCGGCTCGCCCAGCGAGATCAGCCGGGTGAGTTCGCGCGCCAGCGCGCCTTCTGGATCAGCGACGTAGTGGGTCCACAGCTCGAAGTTCAGCGCCGTGGGCCACACCTGGTGGCGCTCCATCAGCTCCAGTGCGCGTTTGGCGATCTTGTAGGCCTCGGGGCCGCGCAGCGTAGTTTCGACGTCGGACATCTGATCTTCCCCCAATCGGCGCGCTCCATAGCAAACCACCGATCGCTTGGAGCATCACCCTAGCCCCTAGAGTTCAAACGAGGCGTTAAGAGCGAACAGGGTTCTCTTGCGCTTCGGTGCGCCTCCGAGCATTGTTAACGCTGATAAGATGAGCCCCTGAGCGGGCCGCCTGGGAGGATGGTGACCATGAACGCCCCGACATTCTTGAATTTCGATGCCCATAAAGCTGAAATGAATCAGATACTTGTACGCCAGAGGGCCGCGCACCTCAGCGCCGGTCCTCCCGACGCCGCCACGCGGGTGGCGTGGATCGATCGCTGCATTGATCTTTTGGTCGGCCACCAGACAGAAATCGCCAAAGCGATTAATACCGATTTTGGGTCTCGCTCGCCCGAGGCCACCGCCCTGACCGATGTCGCCGGGTCGATCGGCCCGCTGAAATTCGCCCGCGACAATCTCGCCAAGTGGATGCGCGCCGAGAAGCGCAAGACGACGCCGGCGATCCTGGGCCTGTTCGGGGCCAAGGCGAGTGTCCAGTATCAGCCCAAGGGCGTGGTGGGGGTGATCAGCCCCTGGAACTTCCCGGTCAACCTGACCTTCGCGCCCCTGGCCGGGATCCTGGCCGCGGGCAACCGGGCGATGATCAAACCGTCCGAGTTCACGCCGGCGACGTCCGACCTGATGAAGGCGATGTTCGCCAAGGCCTTCGCCGAGGACGAGATCGCGGTGTTCACCGGCGGCCCGGAAGCGGGGCAGGCGTTCGCCGGCCTGGCCTTCGACCATCTGGTGTTCACGGGCGCGACCTCGGTGGCGCGGCACGTGATGCGCGCGGCCGCCGAAAACCTCGTTCCGGTCACCCTGGAACTGGGCGGCAAGAGCCCGGTCATCGTGTCGCGCGGGGCCGACATGGCCACGGCCGCCGCCCGGATCATGAACGGCAAGACGCTCAACGCCGGCCAGATCTGCCTGGCGCCGGACTATGTGTTTGTGCCGGCCGATCAGGTCGACAGCTTCGTGGCCGAGGCCAAGGCGGCCGTCAGCCGCTATTTCCCGACCCTGAAGGACAATCCCGACTATACGGCGGTCGTCGCCCAGCGGCACTTCGATCGGATCTCGGGCTATGTCGACGACGCCCGCGCCAAGGGTGCGACCATCGTTGAGATCAATCCGGCCGGCGAAGACCTGTCGCAGCAGCCGCATCGCAAGATCGCGCCGACCCTGATCCTCAACCCCACCGACGACATGACGGTGATGCGCGACGAAATCTTTGGCCCCCTGCTGCCGGTCAAGACCTATCAGCGGGTTGAAGAGGCGGTGGACTATATCAACGCCCATGACCGCCCGTTGGCCCTCTACTGGTTCGGGACCGACATGGCTGAAAAAGACCGGGTGCTGGAGCGCACCACCAGCGGCGGCGTCACCGTCAATGACGTGATCTTCCACGTCGCCCAGGAAGAGCTGCCGTTCGGCGGCGTCGGCCCGGCCGGCATGGGCGCCTATCACGGTCATGACGGCTTTCTGGAATTCAGCCACCGCAAGGCGGTGTTCCAGCAGTTGAAGAAGGACATCGCGCCCATGCTGAGCCTACGTCCGCCCTATGGCGAAGGCATCCGCAAATATCTGGCGGGGCAGATCAAGCGCTGATCATGACGGGCGATGGGGCCCTTAGCGCCCCATCGCCCAAGGGTCCAAGGGCTGTCGCGCCTCATGGCGCACCACCCCGTAATAGCCCGCCACCCAGACGATGATCCCGGCGATCAGCGCGCCGAAGAAGCCGACCGGCGTGGCGAACCACAAGGTCAGCATGGTCAGGCCCGTGGCCAGGACCAGCATCGACCAGCGAACCAGCATGTTGAACGCGTGATAGGTGCGTTCGTGAGCCAGCAGGTCGGGCGAGATTTCCGATGGATTTTCTAAGTCGGTCGCGACGTGCATGACGAAGACCTCCGAGGAGCTCGGGTCAGCCATGGCGTCGTCAGACTCAGACCGTGGCGCGTTGTCCAGACCCGTAACCGGGCCGGTCGTCGCGGCAGGTGTCTAACGGCGCTCCGGCCGGAGCCGAGAACGCCGTTATCCTACGCTCATTTTGGAGGGCTGGCGACGCCGGAGCGCCGCCCGCGTCCTCAGTCGTCGGTCGAGGCCTTGGTCAGGCCGGGCGTGGCCCGCATCAGGAAGGCCGGGGTGTCGGAGCCGAAGCCCACGACGCGCCGGTCATCATCGTCTTCCCGGCCGCGAATCGGTTGAACGCCGCGCACGGGCGAGGTCGGACGCGTCTCGCGCTCGGGGCGTTCAGCACGATCCGGACGGGCCCGGTCTTGGCCCTGTTCAGGCGGGGTGGAAACCTCGGCCCGCGCGGCGACGGGCGCCTCGGCGCGATCCGGACGCACGGCGCGCTCGGAGCGACCGCGACCACGATCGCGACCGCGTTCACGGGCCGGCGGCGCTTCGGCTTCGACCACGGCGACAGTCTCGACCGCGTCCGGAGCCTCGACGGCTTCGGTCCGTTCGGGACGATCAGCGCGGGGCGCGCGTTCGCGCGGCTTGCGCTCGCCGCGCACGCGCGCGGGACGGGCTTCACGGGTTTCGACGGCGGCGCCGGCGGTTTCGGTTGTGACTTCAGCGGGGGCTGCGCCCTCGACCGGAGCCGCTTCGACCTCGCGCGTGCGCGCGCCGCGACCGCCACGGGCCGAGCGTTCGCCCTGCTCGCGCTCGCCGCCGCGATCCCGGCTTGGCGGCGCGCCACGGCCGCCGCGCTTGCGGTCGCCGTCGCGCTGGACGGTGACGGCTTGCGAATAGTCGAGGTCGAGCTTTTCCTCGTCCGGGGTCGAGCCGATCAGCTTGACCACCTTGTCGAAGCCCTTGTCGTCACCCGGGGTCACCAGCATGTAGGTGATGCCCGAGCGACCCGCGCGGCCTGTCCGGCCGATGCGGTGGACATAGTCGTCGGCGTGGTGCGGAACGTCATAGTTGAAGACGTGGCTGACGGCCGGGATGTCCAGGCCGCGCGCGGCGACATCGGACGCCACCAGGATCTTCAGGGACCCGTCGCGGAAGGCCGCCAGGGTCTTCATGCGCTGGCTCTGGTCCAGATCGCCGTGGATCGCGGCGGCGTCGAAGCCGTGCGAGCGCAGCGACTTGGCGACCACGTCGACCTCGGTCTTGCGGTTGCAGAACACGATGCCGGTCTCGATGTGGGCCTTTTCGATCAGCGCGCGCAGCGCCAGGCGCTTGGCCTTGGGATCGGAGGAGGGGACCTTGACCATCAGCTGGGTGATGTTGACGTTGGTCGTCGCCGGACGCGTCGCCTCGATCCGCACGGGATCCCTGAGGAACTGCTTGGTCAGGCGGGTGATTTCCGGCGGCATGGTCGCCGAGAAGAACAGGGTCTGCTTCTTGGGCGGCGTCATCTTGAAGATGCGCTCGATGTCCGGGATGAAGCCCATGTCCAGCATGCGGTCGGCTT
>JAHINZ010000166.1 GCA_018895795.1 Alphaproteobacteria bacterium | reverse complement strand
TGATCCGTCCGAGCGGCATCAGACCATGGTCGGGTTTGGAGCGGCGATCACCGACGCCTCGGCCTGGCTGATCCAGAACCGGCTGACGTCGGATCAGCGCCGCCGGCTGATGGCCGAGCTATTTGGGCGTGATGAGGACGGTCTGGGTTTCAGCTTCACCCGACTGACGATCGGAGCGTCTGACTTCTCTCTGGACCATTACAGCCTCGATGAAGCGCCGGGCGGCGCGGCCGATCCCAAGCTGGAGCATTTTTCGCTCGCCAGACCGCAAGAGTACGTTTTCCCGACGGTCCGCGAGGCCCTGGCGATCAATCCCGACCTGAAGATCATGGCCTCGCCCTGGAGCGCGCCGGCCTGGATGAAAACGACCGGCTCCCTGGTTAAGGGCAGACTGAAGCCCGAGGCCTATCCCGTCTATGCGGACTTTTTCGCGCGCTACATCAAGGCGGCGGGCAAGGTGGGCGTATCGACCGACTATCTCAGCATCCAGAACGAGCCAGACTTCGAGCCCGAGAACTATCCCGGCATGCGCTGGCCGGCGGCTGACCGGGCGCGGTTCCTCGGCGATAATTTGGGTCCGGTCTTCAAGCGTCAGGGGATCAAGACCCACGTGCTGGACTGGGACCACAACTGGAATCAGCCTGAGCAGCCCTTGACCGTTCTGGCGGACCCCAAGGCCGCCGCCGTGGTCTCGGGCGTCGCCTGGCACTGCTATGCCGGCGAGGTCTCGGCTCAGGCCAAGGTGACGGCGGCGCATCCGGACAAGGACGCCTTCTTCACCGAATGCTCAAGCGGTGAGTGGGCGCCGAAGTTCGACGAGAGCTTCGGATGGATGGTCAGCAATTTGATCATCGGCTCCACCCGGGGTGGCGCGCGGGGCGTCCTCATGTGGAACCTGGCCCTGGACGAGACCCACGGGCCCCATGCCGGCGGTTGCGGCAATTGTCGCGGCGTCGTTACCATCGACAGCCAGACGGGCGCTGTTACGCGCAACCCGGAATACTACGCCTTCGGCCACGCCAGCCGCTTCATCAAACCGGGCGCGGTGCGCATCGGCTCGCCGGCCAAGGTCAATGAACTACAGACCGTCGCGTTCCTGAACCGGGACGGCAGTCGCGTTCTGCTCGTCTCTAACGGCGGAGCATCGTCGACCCTGTTCGCCATCGCGGAGGGCAATCGCGTGTTCAAGGCCTCGATACCGCCCCACGCTGCGGGCACCTTCATTTGGTGACACGACGAGTTGACCGCACCCCCGAAGGGCAGGGGCAAGCGGCGCGGTCGCGGGTGGGAAGTCCGCGGCTACACGCAGGCCATGAAACTCAGTAGCTTCGGCGGTCTGAACCGGCCTTGCGCCCGCTGATTTTCTCGAAAGCCTGACCCTATGAAGCTCCTCCGTTACGGTCCGCGCGGCGCCGAAAAGCCCGGTCTCCTCGACGCCGAGGGCCAGATCCGCGATCTTTCGGGCCATGTCGTCGACATCACCGGCGCGGAATTGTCGCCCGCGAGCCTGAAAAAACTCGCCGCGCTGGATCCCGCCTCGTTGCCGCTGGTCGACGGCTCGCCCCGCTACGGCGTGCCGGTCAACGGCGTCAGCAAGTTCATCGCCGTGGGTCTGAACTTCGCCGACCACGCGGCCGAGTCGAATTTGCCCATCCCTGAGGAGCCCGTGCTGTTCACCAAGGCCGTCAGCTGCCTGACCGGTCCCAATGATCCGGTGATGCTGCCCAAGGGTTCGGTGAAGACCGACTGGGAGGTCGAGCTGGGCGTCGTGATCGGCTCGCGCGCCCGCTATGTCACCGAAGACAAGGCTCTCGACTACATCGCGGGCTATGTGCTGATCAACGACGTCTCCGAGCGCGCCTTCCAGATCGAGCGCGGCGGCACCTGGGACAAGGGCAAGGGTTGCGACACCTTCGGTCCGGTCGGCCCCTGGATCGTGACGGCCGACGAGGTCGGCGATCCGCAGGATCTGACCATGTGGCTGGACGTCAATGGCCATCGCAAGCAGGACGGTTCGTCC
>JAHINZ010000165.1 GCA_018895795.1 Alphaproteobacteria bacterium | reverse complement strand
GGTCTGCTCCGCAAGACAGGTCCGCGAAATGCACTTCTCCGTGCTCGAACTCGAACGCGCTGTCGCTGAAGCTCCAATTCTCCGCCAGCGATATTTCGAAGCGCAGGCTCGTCGATCCACCGATCGCCCCGGCGAAGCCTGACGCTCCTGAGCTTACAGCTCCCCAACACACGCGAAGAGTCATTGATGCGTTCGCGCGGCGCCGATCTGGCCGCCCAGATGCAGACCTTCCCAAGGTCGCCTAAGAGTCAGGCTTCCCCTTTCGCGGATCCGCGTCTCCGAGATCCCATCCTCGTCAAGGAAGCAGACCCTCCCAATGTGAGCGAAGTCAGGTTCGGGCCAAACCTATCAACCAAAGCCGCTTTGCCGACCGCGTCAGCGATCGTCACCCGAATGGGCCGAGACCGCGCAGCGGGCTCGGCGGCGTCCGGCGCGGCTTGCCGCGGCTGGCGCCGTAGAGCGCGATCGCGCGCGCAGCGCGCGAGACGCCCAACCCACACCAGCGCATTTATTAGAATTCTGAGAAAAGGATGCCAGGCTTCACGCTGAGCGCCCTGGCGATTTCCAAAATCGCTTGGACTGATGGATTACGCTCACCGCGTTCAAGAAAACCGATGTAATTCCGATGCAGTCCCGCAGCCTCAGCCAGTTCTTCCTGGCTTAGGTTCTTGTCCTTGCGATTGCGCCGAATACCGCGCCCCAAGGTGGCAAGATCTGGATTGATGGCCACACCTATCAGGTGCGCCAATTCGCCTACCCATCTCTACATACTGTCAGTGTGTATTTTGGGCGTTGGCGCGTCATTTTAGATGAAATTTTCAGCGAGCTATCGGAGTAGAAAAATCCCGCATCAATCCCATTACATAATTTCCGCAAACAGTTTCGCAGGCTTGACGGCCAGTGCTCTGGCTACAGAAATTACAACGGCTACCGACGCATTACACTCGCCTCGCTCAATCCTTCCAATGTAGTTGCGGTGCAAATTGGCGACCTCAGCCAACGTCTCCTGGCTGAGTCGCCTGCCCTTACGTTCACGGCGAATACACCGTCCCAAGGCCCTAAGATCTTCCGGTGCGACCACGCTGGACAGTTGCCCGCAGGCGACGCAATCTCTACACACTGGTAGTGTGTATTTTCGCTCTCACAGACGGAATCTCGCTGCCGCCATCGCCGGTGAGATGCTCGCAAGATGCCTCCGCTCAACGTTCAACGCGTCGCCCCCGACGACGACGCCCCGCCCCCCTCCCCGCCACCGGTGGCCCAGCCGCCCCTGGCCGACGAATACCTGCGCCACCGCGCCTGGCTGACGGCGGCGCTGACGCGGCGCTATGGCTCAGACGCCGCCGACGACATCGCCCAGGACACCTGGCTGCGGGTCCGCGGCTATGTGCCGCCCGCGCCGATCCGTCGTCCCAAGTCGATGCTGATGCGCATCGCCCTGAACCTGGCGTCCAACCATCGTCGCAAGGCGGCGCGCGAGGCGCCCACCGATCCGCAGGACTGGACCTTCGATCGACGCAGCGCGGACGGCGACCAGGACGCGGCGGTGATTTTTGAACAGATGTTGCTCGCCTTACCGCCCAAGTTGCGCGATGTTTTCTACCTGACCCATGTCGAGCAAAAGACCTATGCGGAGATCACGGCGCTGCTGGGGATCTCGCTGGGAGCGGTGGAAAAGCGGATGAGACAGGCTGTCGCCCAATGCGCCGACTTCATCGCCAGCTAGGCGGACCACGCCCATGAGCGATCACCAGACGTCATCGAGAACCACAGGCCCCACGGCCGCGCAGCGCAAGCGGGCGCGCGACGAAGCCGCGACCTGGTACGCCAAGATGCACGGCAAGGTGACGCATCGCGAGGTGACGGCGTTCTTCGCCTGGCGCGCCGACAGCCTCAACGACGCGGCCTATAGCCATATCGAAACCCTGGCTCAGGGCGTGCGCGAGGTCGCGGGCGATCCGCGCATCCAGGCCATCGGCCAAGATCTTCAGGCGCGCCGACGGCGGCGCGGCGGCGCCCTGGCCCTGCTCACGCGCCGCCCCGGTCCCTGGATCACGGGTCTGGGCCTGGCGGCCGCCGCCGTGCTGGCCGGCGCCCTGCTCACCACCCAACCCTTCGGCCAGACCTACCGCACGACGGTGGGCGAGCGGCGGGTGGTGGCCCTGGCCGACGGCTCGACGATCGAGCTGAACACCGACAGCCAGGTGCGCGTGCGGCTGTCGCGCGAGCGGCGCGCCATCACCCTGGACAGGGGCCAGGCCTTGTTCGCCGTGGCGCATGATACGGCGCGCCCGTTCATCGTCACGGCCGGCGACACCGCCGTGCGGGCGGTCGGCACGCGGTTCGAGGTCTACAGGACCGGGACGGCGGTGCGGGTGATCCTGGCCGAGGGCCAGGTGTCGGTGACCCAGGCCCACGCGCCGGCCGCGACAATGATGCGGGCCGGCACTCGCCTTGATCTCGGCGGCAAGGCCCCTGCCCGTCCCGTCGCCATCGACGTCGCCGCCGCCACCGGTTGGACGGACGGGCGGCTGACCTTCCAGGACACGCCGCTGGCCCAGGCCGTGATCGAGGCCAACCGCTACAGCCGCAGGAAGGTGGTGCTCGGTCCGGGCGCGCCGGCCGACGAGCGCGTCAGCGCGATCTTCAACGCCGGCGACACCACCGCCTTCGTCAACGGCGTCAGCAAGCTCCTGGACCTGCAAAGCACCGCCCGCCCCGACGGGACGATCGAACTGACGGGCGTGGATCGTCCGGTCGCGCCCAAGTCCTGAGGCAAAGGCCGGCGCCCCGCATCGCCCCCCGGCCGCGCCTGGCCGCGTCTCAACACCGGGCAGCGACCGCGCCGACCCAAGCCGCGACATCGAGGTTCGGCGACCCCTGTCATATTTTTTTCACAGGCGGGTAAGGTCAGCCGGCCCTTCGCGGGTCTCCACTCTAGGCGCCCATCAAGCAGGCGTTCGCCAGGACGGCGAACCAGGCGCGCCCTTGGGGGATTATCGTCGTTATGGTTGCAGCGCTTCATCGGGGCCTCGTCGGCCTTTCCGTCCTGGCCCTAAGCGCCGCCCTGGCCGGCCCGGGTCAGGCCGCGCCGGTTCCCACGGCCGCCGCGCCCGTCGTGGCCGTGCGGACGCCCCAGGGACCGTTGGGGGCGGCGCTGCTGGCCCTGGCCCGCCAGAGCGGCGTGCAGATCATCTTCTCCAGCCGGCAGGTCGAGGGGCGGCAAGCGCCGGCGATCGAAGGCCGCCTGAGCGTCGACCAAGCCCTGGACCGCCTGCTGGCCGGCAGCGAGCTGGAAGCCCAGTGGGCCGGGGCGAGCGTGCTGGTGATCCGGGCGCGCGGGGCGCTCGTCCCGACCTCGGCCGCCGGTCCCACTGCCGCAGGTCCGACGCCGGACCCGCTGGCCGATCTGAGCGGCGATCCGGTGGCGAACCCGCCGCCGACCGTCCAGAGCGAGGACCCGGTCGAGCTGTCGGAAATCGTCGTCGGCAGCCACATCCGGGGTGTCAAGGACACCGCCTCGCCGGTGGTGGTGCTCAGCCGCGAAGCGCTCGACCGGGCCGGTAGCGCGACGGTCGCCGACGCCTTGGCGGCCCTGCCGCAGAACTTCGGCGGCGCCGCCAGCGAGGACACCCTGTCGACCGGCGCCGATCCGCTGGGCACCAACGCCAGCGCGGCCAGCGGGGTCAATCTGCGCGGCCTGGGCGCCGACGCCACCCTGGTGCTGGTCAATGGCCGGCGGCTGGCCGGCACCGGCCTGAAGGGCGATTTCGCGGACGTCTCGTCGATTCCGATGAGCGCGGTGGACCGGGTCGAGGTGCTGCTGGACGGGGCCTCGGCGCTCTACGGCTCGGACGCGGTCGGCGGGGTGGTCAATATCGTGCTGCGCACGCGGTTCGACGGCGCGGAGACCCGGGTGCTGACCGGCGGGGCGACGCAAGGCGGGGCCACCCAGTTCCAATTTGGCCAGACCCTGGGCAAGACTTGGGACAGCGGCCATGTTGTGCTGAGCTATGAGCACGCGGTGCGCGACCGGCTGATCGGCCGCGACCGCGTCTTCGCCGGCGACGCCGACCTGCGGTCTCTGGGCGGAACGGATCACCGATGGACCTATGGCAGCCCGGGCAACCTCCTGGTCAATGGCCTGCCGACCTACGGCGTGCCCCCCGGCCAGAACGGCGTGGGCCTGGCATCCGCCAGCTTCCGGCCCGGCCAGATCAATCGCGAGAACCAGCAAGGGACCTATGACCTGCTGGGCCGGCAGCGGCGCGATAGCCTCTATGTCGCGTTCGGCCAGGACGTGACCTCGGCGATCGAGGTCTCGGGCGAGGCGCGGGCCAACCAGCGGCGGATCAATTCACAGGGCGGACCAGCCAACGCCGCCATCCAGGTCGACACCAACAATCCCTATTTCGCCTCGCCGACCGGCCAGACGTCCGAGACCCTCAACTATTCCTTCCAGCGAGAGACCGGCGGCACGCGCGACGCGGGCACGGCCGACACCCTGGGCTTTTCGCTGGGGGCGCTGGCGCGGCTGCCGGCCGGCTGGCGGCTGGACGCCTATGGGGCCTACGGCGTTGAATTGCTGGACCTGACGACCACCAACCTGCTGCAATCAGACCATCTGGACGAGGCCACGGGCTTCGCGCTCGACAACCCGGCCACGACGTTCGCCGCCGCGCGGGACGGCTATTTCAACCCGTTCATCGGCCAGGGCTCCAATCCCAGGCCCATCCTCGACTTCCTGTTCGACGGCTTCAACCACACCAAGACCCGCGACGAGACGCGCTCGGTCAATCTCAAGCTCGACGGGACGCTGTGGACCCTGCCGGCCGGGCCGGTGGGCCTGGCGGTCGGCGGCCAGGTCCGCCACGAGACCCTCAAGAGCAGCGGGGCCTATTTCCTGTTCGGCGACGCGCCGGTGCAATCGACCTCGCGTCGCTCGTCGCGCTCGGTCGACGCCGCCTTCGCCGAGATCCGCGTGCCGCTGTTTGGCGCCGCCAACGCCCGGCCCGGCCTGCGGCGGCTGGAGCTTTCGGCGGCGGTGCGCCACGAGGGCTATGGCGGGCCGGTCCACAGCACCGATCCCAAATACGGCCTGATCTGGTCGCCGTTGGCCGGGGCGACGATCAAGGCCAGTTACGGCACCTCGTTCCGGGCCCCGGCCCTGACCGAGCTCACCGACCGTCAGCTGATCGCCCCGACCATCCTGTTCAACGGGACGACCCAGGTGATCTCGATGCTGCTCTATGGCGGCAACGCCGATCTCAAGCCGGAGACCGCCACCTCCAAGGCGGTGACCCTGGAGCTGGCCCCGCCGGCCTGGCCCAACTTCAAGGCCTCGGGCACGCTGTTCTCGACCCGGTTTGAGAACCGCATCGGCCAGCCTGGCCGCGAGAACCTGCGCACCGTGCTGTCGGCGGCCGAGTTCGCGCCGTTTCGCACCTTCATCGCGCCGGCGACCAACCCCGCGGACCTGGCCACCATCCAGGCCCTGATCGACGCCCCCAACTCCTATGCGCACGGCGTCTTTGCCGCGACCTCCTATGGGGCGATCATCGACGCGCGCTGGGTCAATACCGGTCAGGTGGAGGTCAAGGGGCTGGACCTGTCGGCGCAGTACGCCGCCCAGGTCGGCGCCGACCCTCTCGTGTTCAGCGGGGCGCTATCCTGGCTGATGGACTACAAGCGCAGGGTCACACCCCAGGCCCAGGCCGTGCAGTTGGCCGGCATGGCCGGCGATCCGGCCGACCTTCGGTTGCGCGCCACGGCCGCCTGGACCCATGGCTGGGCGACCACCGCCCTGTCGGTCAATCGGGTCGGTGACCTGCGGATCGAGGGCGGCGGGCGTATCAAGCCCTGGACCACCGCCGATCTGAACGTGCGGCTGACGCCAACCGGAACGGCCTGGCGCGGCCTGACCCTGGCCCTCAACGTCCAAAACCTGCTCGACCGCGATCCGCCGTTCTACGACGCGTCGCTGGGGGTCGGCTACGATCCGGCCAACGCCGATCCCCTCGGCCGCGTGATCACGCTGCAGCTGATCAAGACCTGGTAGCCGCGCCGCCGGCCGCAAGGCCGCTCGCGCCCCTTTCCTCGAAGACTGGAGTTTCCCATGCGACGGCTCGCGCCGCGTCTGCTGGCCTGCGCCTGCCTGCTGGCGGGCGCGGACCAGACCTTGGCCTCGACGTCCCTCCCCGGCCCGGCCCCGACCCCGGCGCCGACACCGGCCCTGGCCGCCGCCCATCCCTATGGCGTGGAGGACCTGCTGGATCGCCAGGCGCTGGGGCCCGTGACCCTGTCGCCTTCGGGGCGCTGGCTGGTCCTCCAGTCGACCGGTCCCTACCGCTCGATCCGCCGGTTCGATCTCAGCTATCGCTCGGACCAGACGATCAGCCGGCTCGACATCGTCGATCTGAAGACCGGCGGGCCGCCGCGCCGGCTGTTCGCCCAGGCCGCCGAATACGGTTATCTGTCGGGTCCCTTCGCGCCGTCCGGCGACCGGATGGCGGTCACCCGGGTGCGCGGCCACGCCATGGAGCTGGGCGTGGTCGACCTGACGTCGGGCAAGGCCGTGTGGACCGGCCTGACGCCGACCGCCAACCTGTTTGGACGCACCCTGCAGTGGCGATCCGACCGCGAGCTGGTCGCCATCACCAGTGATCCCGAGACCCTGAGCTTCACGCCGGTCTATGACTGGCAGGTCCGGGCCCGGCTCAAGGCCAAATGGCGCGCCACCGAACAGGGCGGCGTGGGTCTGGTGCGCAGCGGCAGTGGACGGTATCTGGGCCAGCACGACGCGCCGGCGCCGCGACGCCTGGTGGTGATCGAGGCGACGAACGGATGGGCCCAGGTCCTGGCCGAGGGCGACGCCTTCGACCTGCAGGTTTCCCCGGACGGCGCGCGGGTCGCCGTGCTGGAGGCCGCCGAGGACATCCAGCCCGACCCCGCGGTCCTGGCCGGATCGTCTGAGCCCTATCGCCGCCATCGCCTGGCGGTCGTCAATCTGGACGACGGTGCGCGATGGTCGCCCTGCCCGGCCTGCGAGTTCTCGGTCGGACTGCTGGCCTGGTCGCCGAGCGGCGCGGGCCTGCTGGCCTATGGCAAGCGCGACGCCCAACCCTGGTCGGCCGCCCGCTACTGGCGCATCGCGCCCGGGACCCGGCGGGCCGCGGCGCTGGAGATCGCTGGCCTGGCGCCCGCGCCCGACGCCAGCGCCATCGGCCTGCGCCTGCCGCGCGGCCAATGGATGGGCGAAATGCCGGTGATCCTCGCCCGCTCATCCCTAAGCGGCCAGACCGGCGCGCCGCCGCCGGGCTGGTACGGCCTCGCCCCCGCCGGTCCCATCGCCCTGAGCCAAGGCGTGCCGGGCGGCGCGGACC
>JAHINZ010000164.1 GCA_018895795.1 Alphaproteobacteria bacterium | reverse complement strand
GCCGCGCTCATTTCAGGACTCCCATCAGGTAGACGAACGAGAAGACGCCGATCCAGATGACGTCGAGAAAGTGCCAGAACATGCTCAGACACATCAGGCGGCGCTTCATGTCGCCCCCCAGGCCGCGCTGGCTGACCTGAACCATCAGGGTCACCAGCCAGATGATGCCGAAGGTGACGTGCAGGCCGTGCGTGCCGACCAGGGTGAAGAACGAGGACAGGAAGGCGCTGCGCTGGGGCGTGGCCCCCTCATGGATCAGGTGCGCGAATTCGCTCAGCTCCAGCCCGATGAACCCCGCCCCGAACAGGCCGGTGATCGCCAGCCAGACCAAGGTCTCCTTGATCCGGTTCTTCTCCATGGCCAGCATCGCCAGGCCATAGGTGATGGACGAGAACAACAGCAGGGCGGTGTTGATCGCCACGGTCGGCAGATCGAACAGATCGGCGCCCGAC
Organism: Alphaproteobacteria bacterium; assembly: GCA_018895795.1. Taxonomy (GTDB): domain Bacteria; phylum Pseudomonadota; class Alphaproteobacteria; order Caulobacterales; family Caulobacteraceae; genus Caulobacter. The sequence continues at coordinate 7,515 of JAHINZ010000164.1, read as the reverse complement.
GGGCCGGCCGCGTAGTTGCGACCGAGCACGCCGTAGCAGGCGAACAGCACGGCGAAGATCAGGCAGTCGCTCATCAGATAGATCCAGAACCCCAGCAGGGTCCCGTTCTCCGGATGATGCTCCTTGGTCATGTAGAAGCGGGTCTCGCCGTCGGCGGCGACGGCGCCGTGAGAAGCAGCCATGGTCAGACGAGGCTCCGCAGGGTTTCGGTGCGCGCGTCCTCGATGCGGACGACCGCCTCGGCCGGCACGTAATGGTCGCGCTTGAAGTTGAAGGTGTGGACGATGGCGGTAATGATCAGCGCCGCGAACGACAGCGCCCCCAGCCACCACATGTGCCAGATCATGCCGAACGACAGCACCATGCTGATCCCGGCAAGCACGATCCCCGCCCAGGTGTTGCTGGGCATGTGGATCGGAATGAAGCCGCTGGTCGGCCGCTCATAGCCGGCTTGCTTCATGTCCCACCAGGCGTCCAGGGAATGGACGACCGGCGTGAAGGCGAAATTATAGGCCGGCGGCGGCGAAGAGGTCGCCCACTCCAGCGTACGGCCGCCCCAAGGATCGCCGGTCAGGTCGCGCAGGGCCTCGCGGTTGCGGATGCTGACCACCAGCTGGATCAGGAAGGCGATGATGCCCAGCAGGATCAGAAGCGCGCCGAGGGCGGCGACCACGAACCAGATCTGCAGGCTGGGATCCTCGAAGTGGCTGACCCGACGGGTCACGCCCATCAGGCCCAGGACATACAGCGGCATGAAGGCCAGATAGAAGCCGGTCAGCCAGAACCAGAACGACACCTTGCCCCAGAACGAATCCAACTTGAATCCAAAGGCCTTGGGGAACCAGTAGGTGATGCCGGCGAACATCCCGAACACCACGCCGCCGATGATGACGTTGTGGAAGTGCGCCACCAGGAACAGGCTGTTGTGCAGCACGAAGTCGGCAGGCGGCACGGCCAGCAGCACCCCGGTCATGCCCCCGATCACGAAGGTGACCATGAAGCCGATCGTCCACAGCATCGGCACCTCGAAGCGGATCCGGCCGCGGTACATCGTGAACAGCCAGTTGAAGATCTTGGCCCCCGTGGGGATCGAGATGATCATCGTGGTGATGCCGAAGAACGAGTTGACGCTGGCCCCCGACCCCATGGTGAAGAAGTGGTGCAGCCAGACGATGTAGGACAGGATGGTGATGACCACGGTCGCGTAGACCATCGAGCTGTAGCCGAACAGGCGCTTGCCGCAGAAGGTCGAGACGATCTCGGAATAGATGCCGAAGGCCGGCAAGATCAGGATGTAGACCTCTGGGTGACCCCATATCCAGATGAGGTTCACATACATCATCGGATTGCCGCCGAAGTCGTTCGAGAAGAAATTCGTGCCGACATAGCGGTCGAGCGACAGCAGACCCAGGACGGCGGTCAGGATCGGGAAGGCCGCGACGATCAGCACGTTGGTGCACAGCGCGGTCCAGGTGAAGATCGGCATCTTCATCAGGCTCATGCCCGGGGCGCGCATCTTGACGATGGTGGCGATCAGATTGACGCCCGATAACAAGGTGCCGACCCCGGCCACCTGTAGCGACCATATGTAATAGTCGACGCCGACGCCGGGACTGTAGGTGGCGTTCGACAGTGGCGGATAGGCCAGCCAGCCGGTGCGGGCGAACTCGCCGACGAACAGCGACATCATCACCGTCGCCGCGCCGCTGACCGTCATCCAGAAGCTGAAATTGTTGAGGAACGGGAAGGCGACGTCGCGCGCGCCGATCTGCAGCGGCACCACCAGGTTCATCAAGCCGGTCACCAGCGGCATGGCCACGAAGAAGATCATGATCACGCCGTGGGCGGTGAACACCTGATCATAGTGGTGGGCCGGCAGATAGCCGTGGGCCTCGCCGAACGACATCGCCTGCTGGGCCCGCATCATCAGGGCGTCGGCGAAGCCGCGCAGCATCATCACCAGACCCAGGATGATGTACATCACCCCGATCTTCTTGTGATCGACGCTGGTCAGCCACTCACGCCACAGATAACTCCAGAGTTTATAGTAGGTCAGAGCGCCCAGCACCGCGATCCCGCCCAGGGCCACCATGGCGAAGGTGGCCAACAGGATCGGCTCATGGAGCGGTATGGCGTCCCAGGTAAGACGGCCAAAGATAAATTTCACTAGGTCCGGAGACATCAGCTGACTCTGCACTTCCTGAAGATCGGCGCGGGACGGAACATGTCTGTCATTGCGCTAAAGAGGGGCGCGCCGCCGAAGGGGCGCGGCTCAAACTAGGATTTTGGGTCGAGGCGAACGGCGACGAGGTCGGGGCGCACAGGGCGGCGACATAGGACAGGAGGCCGCCCTCCCCGCGCCGAACGCGCTTGTCGTATTCCAGGGTGGTGACGTTGTAGACGCCGGCCATGCCCAGCCCGCCGGCGGCGTCGACACGCATCATGTCGTCCATGCACATCTTGCCCGGCTCGACGCAGCGATTGACCACCGCCTTGAACAGACCCTGATTGACCGACGCGAAGCGGCGGACCGGCGCATTCTCGCTGGGGCGCTCAAGCGCCAGATAGGCGGGACCATCGAGACGGTCCTGGCCCGCCTTCACCTGCGCGCTCCAGCGATCGAAGTTCGCGCGGCTCATGCCGTGGAACTTGAAGCGCATGCCCGAAAAGCCCGCGCCACTGTAGTTGGCCGAAAAGCCCTCATAGACGCCCGGCTTGTTGATCACCGCGTGGAGCTGGGTCTGCATGCCCGGCATGGCGTAGATCTGACCGGCCAAGGCGGGGACGTAGAAAGAGTTCATCACCGAAGAGGCGGTGATCTTGAAATCGATCGGAGTGTCGATCGGCGCCGCCAGTTCATTGACCGTGGCCACGCCCAGGTCGGGATAGATGAACAGCCACTTCCAATCCAGCGCCACGACCTCGACCCGCAGCGGCTTGACGGCGGCGGCCGAGCGGCCGGGCGACAGGCGGTCCAGCGGACGGTAGGGGTCCAGCAGGTGAGTGCTCATCCAGGTGATCGCGCCCAGGATGACGATGATCACCAAAGGTGCGGCCCAGATGACGATCTCGAGTCGGGTCGAGTGATGCCAATCGGGATCGTACTTGGCCTTGGTGTTGGACCGGCGATACTTCCAGGCGAAAAACAGGGTGAGCACGATCACCGGCACGATGATCAGCAGCATCAGGACGGTCGAAATCACGATCAAGTCGCGTTGCTGCACCGCGATATCGCCAGCGGGGTTCATCACCACCATCTTGCAGCCGGCAAGGGCAACCAGCAGCGGCAGGACGGCGATTTTACGCAACATGCTCAAGGTCGGGACCATCGAAAGCCTAGTGGGAAGCTCAGCTTGGGGGCGATAGGCCAATCTTCGCACCTGAGACATTGGACCGTTTGTCCTACCCCGCAGCGCACAACGGCGGTGTTCCAGATCAACAGGAACCCTTGGGGTCGCGGCGCTACGGATCCCGCCAGCGGTAAAGGCGTTTGCCAGGCCCGCGCCTTTGGCCTCATGCTGCGGCGTGACCGCGAAAAGCGGCGTGGCGGCAAGACGCCAATGGACGGAAACGAAGGAAAGGCCCGCGTTCATGAGCCAGCAATTCACCCTCCCCTCCTCGTCGCGCCTGGAACGCGACGCGCGCCAGATGCACGCGTCGACGCACGAGGTCAGACCGGGCGAGATCGCCTTGGGGGTCGTGATCGGCCGGACGTCCGAGTTTTTCGATTTCTTCGTCTACGGCATCGCCTCGGTCCTGGTGTTCCCGGCCCTGTTTTTTCCAATGGTCGATCGGCTGACCGGCACGCTCTTCGCCTTCGCCATCTTCGCCCTGGCCTTTGTCGCCCGACCGATCGGCTCGATGTTGTTCACCGCCATTGACCGACGGCACGGCCGCGGCGTGAAGCTGACCATCGCGCTGTTCCTGCTGGGCGGCTCCACGGCCGCCATCAGCTTCCTGCCCGGCTACAAGGTGCTGGGCCCGGCCGCGATCTGGCTGCTGGCGGCGTGCCGCATCGGTCAGGGTCTAGCCTTGGCCGGCGCCTGGGACGGCCTGGCCTCCCTGCTGGCCCTCAATGCGCCCGACAAGAAGCGGGGCTGGTACGCCATGATCCCACAGCTGGGCGCGCCCCTGGGCTTCATCCTGGCCAGCGGCCTGTTCGCCTATTTCGTCGGCAGCCTGTCGTTGGCGGACTTCCTGGAGTGGGGCTGGCGCTACCCGTTCTTCGCCGCCTTCGCCATCAATGTCGTGGCCCTGTTCGCCCGTCTGCGCATCGTGGCCACCGAGGACTTCGGCGCGATGTTCGAAAGCCGCGAACTGCGCCCCGTCTCGGTGATCCAGCTGATGCGCGCCGAGGGCGGCAATGTGCTGATCGGCGCCTTCGCGCCCCTGGCCACCTTCGCGATGTTCCATCTGGTGACGGTCTTCCCGCTGTCCTGGGTGACGCTTTACACCCACGAGCAGGCGGTGAACTTCCTGCGGATCGAGATGGTCGGGGCCTGTGTCGGCATTCTGGGCATCATGGCGTCTGGCTGGATCGCCGATCGGATCAATCGTCGTAACCAACTGGCGCTGAGCGCCCTGCTGATCGGCGCCTTTAGCCTTCTGGCCCCCCGCCTCCTGGCCGGCGGTCCCACCGGGGAAGCGATCTATCTGCTGGCGGGCTTCGCGATCCTGGGCCTGTCGTTCGGCCAGGCCGCCGGCTCGGTGAGCTCGAACTTTTCCAAGCGCTATCGCTATACCGGCGCCGCGGTGACTTCCGACCTGTCATGGCTGATCGGTGCGGGCTTCGCGCCCCTGGCGGCTTTGGGTTTGGCCAGCCGCTTCGGCCTGCCCGCGATCGGCTTCTACCTCGCCTCGGGCGCGCTCTGCACGCTGGTGGCCCTGACGATCAACCGGCGCCTGCGCTTGAACACTTGATCCCTGCCGCCTGAACCTCGACGGGGCGGGCGGGCGATCAAGTCGCTGAAGAGAGACGCCTCCACGGCTCTGACGTGCACGTCGTCAGAAATTACAGGACAGCCGGGTCGCGGATTTAGCGGAGGATCGGCCTCGTCTGAGGTTGATAGCCAGGCGGCGATCTTTCCGGTGCTGCAAGCGCCGATGTTCGAGGCTTTGGCGCTTGACGCAGGCGCGGCTTGCGCCGGACGCTGACCTGGTCGCAGCCCGACGCGCTTAGCGCCAGTTCCAGGGTGTCGGTGACATCCCGCGCCTTCACGGTCGTGCACAGAGCGCGCCATCGATCGACCTCGCGTTCCGGGTTGGCGCGCCCTGCTGGATTCGAACCAGCGACCGCTCGCTTAGAAGGCGAGTGCTCTATCCATCTGAGCTAAGGGCGCGAACCCGGACGGCCTCAGACGCTGAGCCTAATGCGTCCAAGGTTGCCGGCGGCCTGCCGCGAAATTGTCGGCATAGGCCTTGAGGATACGCTTGGGGGTCTTGGGTTCGAAGAGCTGGAAGGCCAGGCCATTGTGTTGGGCGTAGGCGACGGCTTCTTCGCGCGTCTCGAAATTCAGGCGCACCTGGCCGTTCATGTCGCTCGACTGGGTCCAGCCCATCAGCGGATCCGACTGGCGCGCGGACGTGGGTTCGAACTCGAGCACCCAGTCCTTGGTCTTGGCCTTGCCCGACTGCATGGCGGTCTTGGCGGGGCGATAGATGCGGGCGAGCATGAACCTCTCCAAAGGCTCCCGTGAATGTCGAGTCTGCCTATCCCCCTCAAGCGTTGCAAGGGAAAGACTCTGGCCGATGGTCGGAGCGGCAGGATTCGAACCTGCGACCCTCTGGTCCCAAACCAGATGCGCTACCAGGCTGCGCTACGCTCCGACACTTCGGCAGGCGCGTGCTCTACAGGGGTTCGTTCCCAGGATCAAACGAGAACATGCGTCCAGAGCCGCTTGATCAGCCTTTCGGGAAAATACGGTGCAGAACCCTGTCGCCGGGGAGAAGCCCCAATTGCGCCGCGCGGCCGCCGGAGAGCTCCAGAACCCCAAGCACCCTGCCCCCCGAGGCGATCGGCGTCTCGCTATGGGGTTGGGCGTTGCGCGCGATCGACAACACCCGACCGTCGGGCGCGATGAAAATGATATCCAGCGGGATCAGGGTGTTCTTCATCCAATAGGCCACCGGCTGGGGCCTAGCGTAGGTGAACAACATGCCGCGATCCGCCGCCAAGGCTTTGCGAAACATCAGGCCCCGCTCCTGCTCGGCGTGGCTGGCGGCGATCTCGACCTGGAAACGCACCCGCCCCTTGGCGGTCACGATTTCCAGGGCTTCCAATCTGACGGCCGCTCGCGCCGGCGCGGTCTCGCCGGCGCACAGCGCGCCCATCAGCAAGGCCGCTACGACGGCCCGTCGCCCCATTCCCCCGATCAACGCCAAAGCTACCTCACTCGAAACAGGTCCAGGCGCAACGGCGGGCGCCTCAACGGACGCCCGACACGGCGGCCCCGAAGATGACATGAATCCCGCAAACGGCGAAAGTCAGGCCTCGCCCGGATTGATCTCAGCCACGACCAGACCCTTTGGACCCCTGGCGAAACGCACGAGGACGTCATCGCCGGGCTGAAGGTCTTCGAGGCCGCCGCGCCGCAGGGTCTCGATATGCACGAAGATGTCGCCAGGCTCGGCGTCGCGCACCACGAAGCCGTAGCCCTTGGTCCGGTTGAACCACTTGACCTTGGCGTGTTCGGCAGGCCCTTCGGGCGTCAACGCCTCGCGCCCGCCGCCACTGTCGAGGCCAGAGCGAAAGCCGCTCGCGAAAGTTTCCCGATCTCGGCGCACGCTCGGCTCCGCGAAGCTGCGGCGCGGGCGATCCAGGGGCGAGGGCGCGGAGCTTTCGTCGAGGTCGACGACCTCGCAAACCTGCCAGCCCTTGGGTCGGCGCACCACGTCGCAGACGATCACCGCACCCTCGGGTGCGCTCTCTCGCCCGCAATTGCGCAACGACGTCACGTGAAGAAGCACGTCCTTCAGGTCGGTCTGGCCTGGATCATCAGGAACGATGAACCCATACCCCTTGCCTGCGTCGAACCATTTTACGCGGCCGCTGATCCGCATGAGGTCTTCATGCGCCCCAACGGCGTCAAAATCATAACCAGACATTCCACCCCTCTGACCCGTCCAATCAGCCCAACGGGACGAGCACCACAGGAATAACAGTGTTCTCGCGTTAGGAGAGCCGTCAATGATCAATTCGCGTCAAACACGCGCACAGGTAGGTCCCGCGACATTTCGCCGCAGACAATTTCTGGAAACATTTCTGAAATAGAGCCGTCGGTGCTCAATACACCTGCGGGTGGTAGTCCCTAGGGGAGTCGAACCCCTCTCTCCAGAATGAAAATCTGGCGTCCTAACCGATAGACGAAGGGACCACATCGCCACGCGAAGGTGGGGACGTCGTCAGTCAGAGCAATTTGAAAGCCTCGCGGGTGGTAGTCCCTAGGGGAGTCGAACCCCTCTCTCCAGAATGAAAATCTGGCGTCCTAACCGATAGACGAAGGGACCACGGCCCCG
>JAHINZ010000163.1 GCA_018895795.1 Alphaproteobacteria bacterium | reverse complement strand
GTCACTGATCGGAACGCCAGACCCCATGACCATTTCCATCCGTTCCGTCGAAAAGAAGTTCGGTCGCTATCCGGCGCTGAACAAGATCGGCCTCGAGATCGCCGACGGCGAACTTCTGGCCCTGCTGGGCCCGTCGGGTTCGGGCAAGACCACCTTGCTGCGGGTGATCGCGGGCCTGGAGTTTCCCGACGCCGGCCAGGTGCTGTTCAACGACCAGGACGTCACCTTCGCCTCGGCCGCCGCGCGCCGGGTGGGGTTCGTGTTCCAGCAATATGCGCTGTTCAAGCATATGACCGTGGCCAAGAATATCGCCTTCGGCCTGGATGTCCGCAAGGGCAAGGACAAGCCGTCGCGGACCGAGATCAACCGTCGGGTCGAAGAGCTGCTGCATCTGGTCGAGCTGGACGGCCTGGGCGGTCGCTATCCGTCACAGCTGTCGGGCGGCCAGCGCCAGCGGGTGGCCCTGTCACGCGCCCTGGCGGTGCAGCCCAGCGTACTGCTGTTGGACGAGCCGTTCGGAGCTCTGGACGCCACGGTCCGCAAGTCGCTGCGCAAGGAACTGCGCCGCGTACATGACGCCACCGGAGTCACCACGATCTTCGTCACCCATGACCAGGAAGAGGCGCTGGACCTGGCCGACCGCGTCGCCATCCTCAACCAGGGCGTCATCGAGCAGGTGGGTACGCCGGCCCAGGTCTATGACGCCCCCGTTTCGCCGTTCGTCTGCGGCTTCGTCGGCGAGGCCAACCGCTTCGAGGGCGCCGTGTCGGGCGGTCGGTTCTCGGCGGGCCCGGTGTTCCTGCCCGCCGCGGGCGTCGCCAACGGCAAGGCCGTGGGCTTTGTGCGGCCCCACGATCTGGTGCTGGACGCCGAGGGGTTTGAGGTGCGCGTGAACCGGGTCCATGTGCAGGGCGCGCTGGCGGTCGTCGACGGGCTCGCGACCGACGGCGGCCGGATCGACATCACCGTCTCGCGCGATCAGGCCGATCTGTTCGCCGGGACCGTGCGGGTCTCCGCTCGCCGGGCGCACGTCTATCCGGGGTAGCCCGTTCCTATTGCTGCTGCTGTTGTTGCTGCTGGTGCAGGTCCTGCCGGACGGCGGCCGCGTCGCTGGGGCGGCGGCGTCCGCCGATGAAGCTGGGACGGGCCATGCGCAGGAATTCCGGCTCGGCCAAGGCGGCGCGGGCCCGGCGCACCGAGACGCCGACCGCCAGGTCGCTGTCGGAATCGCCCTTGTAGACGCCGCGTGAGGGCGTGACGTCGCCGTAGTCGCGGCCCACGGCCACGGCGACGTGGCGCTCGCCCGTCATCATGTTGTTGGTCGGATCAAAGCCCACCCAGCGCAGGCTGGGCAGAAACACCTCGACCCAGGCGTGGGTGGCGTCGGGATCGGAGCGATCGCCGGCGTCGCGATCGGTGAACAGGTAGCCCGAGACATAGCGGGCCGGCACGCCCCACAGCCGACACACGGCCAGCATGATGTGGGCGAAGTCCTGGCAGACCCCGCGTCCGGCGCTGAGGGCCAGATCGATTGGGCTGTCGGCGTCGGTGACGCCCGGCTGATATTCGAACGCCTGGTAGATGGTCTCCGACAGCACGCGCATGGCGGTCAGCGGATCGCGCCGACGCAGGTCCGCGAGGTTGTGCTCGTCGATGAAATTGGTCAGGGCGTCGGTCGCCTCGACGAAGCCGTGGGGACGCAGGAAGTCGAAGCATTCGCCGCGCACGAACTCGCTGCGCAGGCGGTCCCATTCGCCCATGTCCAGGGCGTCGGGCCGTTCGCCGGGGGCCTCGGTCTCGACCGCCGAACGGGCCAGGATGGTCAGCTTGTCGTGGGGTTGCGGCACATCGAAGTGATAGACGGCGTTGCCGAAGCTGTCGGCGTAGGAAAACACCTGGGCGGCCGGATTGATCTCCAGCTCGAAACTGATCAGGCGCTGGCGGGCGGTCTTCTGGGGCTGCATCCACAGCTCCATCAGGCTTTCCCGGACGGGGCGCTCATACTGGTACTGGGTGACGTGGCGGATTTCGAGGAGCACGGGAAGAGTCCTTAGTTGATCGCGTGACGGGCGCCGAAACCGCTGACACGTTCGGCTGTCACGCTCACGGTCCTAGGCCGGAAGACGCATTTCGAGCGGGTAGGCCACGAAGGTCTCGTAGATCGCCTCGTGGATTCGCGCGCATTCATTGACGACGGTGGTCAACAGGGCGCCGGCCCCCTGGGTTTCCAGCTCATTGATGTCGGCGAATTCCAGCCGGGCCTTCAGCCGACCGGCGATCCGTTCCGGGCGGCTGCCCTCGCCGCCGCCGCGCCGGGCCAGGGCGCTGAGATTGGCCTCGATCTGTGAGGTGACAAAGCGGATCGAGCGCGGGAAGTCCTCGTCAAAGACCAGGAATTCCAGGATGTGCCGGGGTTCGATCTCGGCGGTATAGACCCGCAGATAGGGTTCCAGGGCGCAGGCCATGCGCAGCAGGCTGACCAGGGCGATATGGTCGTTGATCTGCCGGCCCGGGGTTTCGGCGAAACAGACCTCCAGCAGGCGCGAGACCAGTTGGGCGCGCTCCAGATACATGCCCAGCATCATGAACCGCCAGCTTTCGCCATGGCTCATGGTGGTGTCGGCGGCGCCCTTGAACAGGTGCAGGTCGGCGATCACGTCATGCAGGAAGGTGGTCGATCCGTCGGCGAAGTCCTGCCGGGCGTTCTCGTCGGTGACCTTCAGATACAGCAGGTTTAGCCGTTCCCAGGTCTCGGTGGTGATCTGGTCGCGCACCTGGCGGGCGTTCTCGCGGGCCCGGGCCAGGGATGAGACCACCGAATTGTGGTCGGACCGGTCGAGCACCAGGGCCTCGGCCGCCTCGAACGAGCCGATTTCGCTGCTCATCCGCGGCTCGCCCACGGCGGACATGGCGATCCACACCGCCTGCACGCCGGCGTCGGTCTGATCCAGGGTGGCGTTCAGCATGACGCTGGACAGCCGCGACAGATGTTCGGCGCGTTCAATATAGCGGCCCAGCCAGTAGAGGCTGTCGGCGACCCGAGCGAGCATCATGCGAGCGACCCCTTACGAGGAGGATTGGCGAGCATCATGCGAGCGACCCCTTACGAGGAGGATTGGCGAGCATCATGCGAGAGACCCCTTGAGGCGATTATGGGCGGGCCTCATGGGCGGATGCTCCCGCTGGGGCCCGCGCAGTTGGCGGGGCCTTCCTCGGCCAGCACCCAGGTGTCCTTCGAGCCGCCGCCCTGGCTGGAATTGACCACCAGGGAGCCGCGCTTCAGGGCGACCCGGGTCAGGGCGCCGGGGGTGACGACGGTCTTTTCGCCGGAGAGGATGAAGGGGCGCAGATCGACGTGACGGGGTTCGATGCGTCCGTCGACCAGGCAGGGCGCGGTCGATAGCTGGATCGTGGGTTGGGCGATGTAGTTGGCGGGATCGGCCTTGATCGCGATGGCGAAATCGTCGCGTTCCTTCTGGGTGGCGTGCGGGCCGATCAGCATGCCGTAGCCGCCCGAGGCGCCCACCGCCTTGACCACCAGCTTGTCGAGATTGGCCAGCACGTGCTGCATCTGGACCGGCTCGCGACACAGGAAGGTCTCGATATTGGGCAGGATCGCGTCTTCGCCCAGATAATAGCGGATGATCTCCGGCACATAGGCGTAGACGGCCTTGTCGTCGGCGACGCCGGTGCCCGGGGCGTTGCACATCACCACATTGCCGGCGCGATAGGCGTTGAACAGGCCGGCGGCGCCGAGCGACGAGTCGCGTCGGAAGGTGAGGGGGTCGATGAAGTCGTCGTCGACCCGGCGATAGATCACATCCACCC
>JAHINZ010000162.1 GCA_018895795.1 Alphaproteobacteria bacterium | reverse complement strand
GGCCGGCGAGTGGATCAGCAGCAGGCCGCCGATGGCCGGGCCAATGATCGAGGCGCTCTGCCAGGCCAGCGAGTTCCAGGCGATGGCGCGCGGCAGCAGGGCGCGGGGCACCAGCATCGGGCCCAGGGCGCTGCTGGCCGGCGACAGGAACGCGCGGCTGGCCCCGAACATCACCGAGACCGCGAAGATCGGCCACAGGATGTGCGAGCCGGACAGGGCCAGGACCAGCAGCGCGCCGGCGCTGACGGAGTCGACGGCCAGGCTGACGGCGACGATGATCTTGCGGGTGTGGCGGTCCGCGGTCTCGCCGGCCGTCAGGGTCAGGGCCAGCAGGGGCAGGAACTGGGCCAGACCGATCATGCTGACCAGGAAGGCCGATTCGCCGACCGAATGGGTCAGGCGGGCGATGGCGTAGACCTGCCAGCCCAGGGCCACCGACTGGATCTGCACGCCCAGCGTCGAAATGAACCGCTCGATCCAGAACAGCATGAAGTCACGTTCCCGCAACAGGGCGCGGGTAGAGGTGTCGGGCGCGGGCTCGGGCGCCGGCTCGGGGGCGGGGGAGGACGAGTCTGACATTGCGTCGCACCATAGTCAGGCTTGATCGCGCCGCAACGTTATTGACCTGACGCGGGCTTGGCCCTACAGCGCCCGCCAGTTCATCAGAGGTCCGGCGATGCGCCTGCCCAAGTCGCTACGACGAATGACGCGCGAACGCGCCACGATCTGAAGCCCTCCCGCGCCATGGCGTCGGGAGCCTCCCGACGACTTTCGCATTCCGAAGGCTGATGACCTCCCTTTCTCCTGTGCCCACGCCCCCCGTTTCCATGCCGCCGCTCGTCCTCGAGACGCCCGCGATGGAAATCCCCGTCACCGCCCTGATCGACCGGGTGTTCGGCCCTGGCCGCTTCGCCAAGGTTTCCGAGCGCCTGCGCGAGGGCAACCGATTGTTGGCGGACTGCTCGTTCGTGGCGATGCGCGACGACCAACCCGTGGGCTGCGTGCGGCTGTGGCCGGTGACCATCGGCGGCGCGCCTGTGGCCTTTCTGGGTCCGCTGGCGGTCGATCCCGACGAGCGCAGCGTCGGCCTGGGTCAGGCCCTGGTCGAGCGCGCCTGTGAGGCCGCCCGGGCCGCCGGCTGGAAGGCCGTTCTGCTGGTCGGCGACGCGCCCTATTTCACCCGGGCCGGATTCTCGGCCGCCCACACCGCCGGCGTCGTCATGCCGGGGCCGGTGGACCAGCGTCGGGTGCTGCTCAAGGCCCTGGTCGAGGGCGGCGATGAAGGCCTGACCGGACGGGTCGCCGTCGGCTGAGGGCCCCTGAGACGAAGCGCCGCTTGAGCAAGACGGCGGCATGGCCTACCTGAAGGCCATGACCGCCGATGCGCCCAAAGCTGGACTGGAAGGCGTCGCCCAGGCCGCCCAAATCGCGCTGGGAGGGGCGGCCGGCGCGCGCGGCCTGCCGCCGGTGCATCTGTGGCATCCCGAGCACTGCGGCGAGATCGACATCCGCATCCGCAAGGACGGCGTGTGGTTCCACGAGGGCGCGCCGATCGGCCGCGAGGCCCTGGTGCGGCTGTTCTCGACCGTGCTGCGGCTGGATCCCGACGGCTATCACCTGGTCACCCCGGCCGAGAAGCTGCGCATCCAGGTCGAGGACGCGCCGTTCATCGCCGTCCGCGTCGATCGGGTCGAGGGGCGCGAGGGCGAGGCGCTCAAATTCCTGACCAATGTCGGCGACGTGGTCGAGGCGGGCCCCGACAACGCCATCCGCGTCGAGACCGATCCGGTCACCGGCCAGCCACGCCCCTATCTGCACGTGCGCCGCGGCCTCGAGGCCCTGATCGCCCGGCCGGTGTTCTATGAACTGGCCGAGCTGGCTCAGCCGCGCGACACCGCCCAAGGGGCGGTGTTCGGGGTCAGTTCAAACGGCGCCTGGTTCCCGATCGCGCCGGCCGGGTCGATCCCGGCATGACCCCGCAGGCGCGCCGCGACTGGATCACCGGCCGGCTGGATCCCATCCACCTGTATAATCCCAGCCTCGCCGATCCGGTGCGGTCGGACTTCGATCTCAATCCGGGCCTGCGCATGGACAGTCCGCACGCCCTGCGGCCCGCCGCCGTGCTGGTGGGACTGATCGAGCGCCCCGACGGTCTGACCGTGCTGCTGACCCGACGCGCCGACACCCTGCGCAGCCACACGGGCCAGATCGCCTTTCCTGGCGGCCGCTGCGATCCCGGCGAGACCCCCTGGGAGACCGCCCTGCGTGAGGCGCAGGAAGAGGTGGGTCTGGACCCTAGCTTCGTGACCCTGGCGGGGCTGCTGCACGGCTATCAGACGGTGACCGGCTTTCATGTCACGCCGGTGGTCGGCTTCATCGATCCGGCGGCCGAATTCGTCGCCAGTCCCGAGGAGGTCGCCGACGTCTTCGAGACGCCGTTCGATTTCCTGATGGACCCGGCCAATCACGAGCGTCAGCATCGCGTGACCCCCAGCGGCGAGCGGCGCAACTTCTACGCCATGCCGTGGAACGAATGGTTCATCTGGGGCGCGACAGCGGGCATGTTACGGGCGCTGTACGAGCGTTTGCACGAAGAAACAGGTGATGTCCCTCCGGCCTGACGCGTTTGGAGTCTGGCGAACGAGGGGCGACCTGTCCTAACACTGTCGCCCGCGCTCAAGGCCGCGCGGGGCAGTAGGAGTTGCAGGCGTTGAAAACGGAAACGATCGGCGACGCGCCCTGGCTGGCGCTGCCGGAGACCCGGGCGGTGATCGCGGCGCTGGAAGCGTACGGTTTTGTCGGCTGCGCGCGGTTTGTCGGCGGTTGCGTGCGCAACACCCTGATGGGCAAGCCGATCGACGATATCGACATCGCCACCACCCTGACGCCCGACCAGGTGATCGAAGCCCTGGCCCAGGCCGGCCTGCGCGCCATCCCGACCGGCGTCGACCACGGCACCGTCACGGCCATCTCCAACGGCCGGCCCTATGAGATCACCACCCTGCGCCGGGACATCGGCACCGACGGCCGCCGGGCCACGGTGGCCTTCAGCCAGGACTGGGGCCAGGACGCCGAGCGCCGCGATTTCCGCTTCAACGCCCTGTATGTCGACCCCGAAGGGCGGCTGTACGACCCGACCGGCGAGGGCGTCAACGACGCGCGCGAGGGGCGGGTGGTGTTCGTGGGCGATCCCATGACCCGGATCCGCGAGGACTATCTGCGGATCCTGCGGTTCTTCCGGTTCCATGCCTGGTACGGCAAGGGCGAGGCCGACCAGAAGGCCCTGGCCGCCTGCAAGGCGCTCAAGGGCATGGTCTCGGGCCGCACCGCCGAACGCATCCAGAAGGAACTGATGAAGCTGTTGGCGGCCGAGGATCCCCGACCCGCCCTGCGGTTGATGGCGGCGACGGGCGTGCTGGGCGCGATCCTGCCGTTCGTCAAATCCCTGGCCCGCTTCGACAGTCTGCTGGCCATCGAGACCGAGCAACTGTTCGAGAACGATCCCGAACTGCGCCTGGCCGCCCTGATCCCCGACGATCCCCAGGTCGCCGAGCAGATGTCCGAGCGGCTGCGCCTGCCCAACAATGTCCGCGACCGGGTGATCGACGCGGTCGGCAAGAGCCCGCGCATCGTCAGCTGGATGAGCCCGCGCGAGGCGCGCCGCTGCGTCTACGCCCTGGGCGTGCGCACGTTCAGCGACCGGATCAAACTGGCCTGGGCGGGATCGGGTCGGCCGGTCACCGCGCCGCAGTGGCGGGGCCTGCTGGCCCTGGCCGAGACCTGGACCCCGCCGCCGTTCCCGCTGTCGGGCGACGAGGTGATGAAGGCCGGCGTGCCCAAGGGGCCGATGGTCGGCGAGGTGATGCGCGAGATCGAGATCTGGTGGATCGACCAGGACTTCATCGAGGACAAGTTCAGCGCCGTCGAGCGCCTGAAGGCCGTCGCCCAAGGCATGGTGTATTAGGGGATGATCTACTGATGCGGATCGGCCTGTTGGAAACCGGCGCCCCTCCGGAGGCGCTGCAGCCGGCCTTCGGCCGCTATGGCGGCATGTTCCAGACGCTGCTGGGCCCTGATCACGTCTATGCCGCCTATGACGTCCAGGCGGGCGTGTTGCCGGCCGGGCCGGGCGAGCAGGACGCCTATATCGTCACCGGCTCGGCGGCCGGGGTCTATGACCCGCTGCCGTGGATCGCGCCGTTGTCCGATTTCCTGCGGGCGGCCAAGGGCCAGGTTCCGCTGGTCGGCGTGTGCTTTGGCCATCAGATCATGGCCCAGGCCTTCGGCGGTCAGGTGGTCAAGTCCGACAAGGGCTGGGGCGTGGGCCTGCACCGCTATGCGGTCGCGGCGCCGCAAGCCTGGACCGACGCGCCCAGCGTCGCCATCGCGGCCTCGCACCAGGATCAGGTCGTCGTTCCGCCGCCGTCGGCCCGGGTGGTGGGCGGCAGCGCCTTCACGCCCTATGGCCTGCTGACCTATGCCGACGCCCCGGCCATCTCGATGCAGTTTCATCCGGAATTCGACCCGGCCTATGCGGCGGCCCTGATCGAGGCGCGGCGGGGGACCCGCTACACCGACGCCCAGGCCGACGCGGCCATCGCGACACTGAACGCGCCCAACGACCGCCAGCGGGTGGGCGGCTGGATAGGGGCGTTCCTGGGTCAGGCAACCGCGCGGTGACTTCAGCGTTCCAGAGACCTCTGGGAGCTTCCGCATGCGCGCCACCACCCTCGTCATCGTCCTTGGCCTGGCCCTCGCCGGCGGGGCCGTCATCACCAGCGTCCGGGCCGCGCCCGAGACCATCGGCGCCGCCCCCGTTCCGTTGAAGGCCGCGGCGACGTTCGTGTCGATCACCGACCCCGACGCGCGCTCGGTCGCGCTGTTCCGGGAGGCCGGCAAGGTCATCCAGAGCCCGCGCTGCCTGAACTGCCATCCCGTCGAGCGCCGGCCCACCCAGGGCGACACGATGCATCCGCACAATCCCCCAGTCGCCGGCGGCCAGAGCGGTCATGGCGTCCCCGGCCTGCCGTGCCTGTCTTGCCACGGGGTCGCCAATGTCCCGACCTGGGGCGACAGCATCAGGTCGATTCCCGGCGATCCGAAATGGGCCCTGGCGCCGGTCGAAATGGCCTGGCAGGGCCGATCCCTGGGGGCGATCTGCGCGCAGATCAAGGACCCCGCGCGCAACGGCGGTCGTTCGATCGAGGAGATCCACCACCATATGGCCGAGGATCATCTGGTCGGCTGGGCCTGGACCCCGGGCGAGGGCCGCCAACCGGCGCCGGGGACGCAAGGCCAGTTCGGCGACCTCATCCGCGCCTGGATCGATACCGGCGCCAAGTGCCCCAAGGCGTGAGCGATCTGGATTTTTTATGCAACCCTCTGTTGTTTTTTATAATTTGAGATAACGTTGTTTCGCTTTAGGGGTGGGGCGGATGGAAAACATCGACACTGTGATCGCGTTGATCGCCGCGACGGGCGGCCTGGGCCTCGCGGCGATGAGCCTGGTGGACGCGTTCAAGGCTGTTCCTGGCGGCGGCGTCTCGCGCATCGGCTTCAACCACATCCGCAAGGTTTTGAGGTTGTTCGACGACGTCCTGGCCCGCGCGGCGGGTCCCGAATGGGAGACGGTCGTGCTGTCGCACTGGATCAACGGCCGCGCCCGGGGCGAGCAGATCGGCGTCATCCGGTCCTTGGTTCGCCTGGGCCTCAACCCAGACACCGCCGGGCAGCTGGCCAGCATCGGCAATGTGGCGGCGCCGGCGCTGAGCGCCGCCGCCGAGAAGCTGGTCAAGGGCGACGCGCTGGGCGAGGCCGAGATCAATCTGATCGGCCGGGTCGAGGCGGCGGTCGAGGCGCGGCTGGACGCGGCCTTCGATCTCGCCGACCAATCCTACCGCAATGCCTCGCGGGTGCTGGCCGGGCTGATCGCCGTGGCCCTGGCCGTCTTCGCCTGGGCCATGATGAAGTCCTCCATGGCCCCCAACGGCCTGTTACCGGCCGACTGCGTCGGCTCGGCCCTCAACTGCGCCCAGGCCGCGCGGCCCTTTCCGGAGATCGGTATCGCCGTTCTCATTGGGCTGCTGGCCGTGCCGATCGCGCCGATCGCCAAGGATCTGGTCAGCGCCCTGACGGCGGCGTCCAAGGCCGTCCAGATAGCGCGCAGGCCCTAGGCCATGAGCCTCTATGTCAATCTGCGCTACGGCGCTGTCGGTGGCGGGCTTCGCACCGATCCGTATCTGATCGAGGGGGACGGCCGGGTCGCGAGGCCGGCGATGACGTCGCTGACCGCCGCGCAGGCGGCGGCGCGTGTCGCCGGGCGCACGGTGGTGTTCACGGTGCATGGCTTCAACGTCTCCTATGACAGCGGGCTGCGGTCCCTGGCCCGGATCGAGGACCTGCTGGCGGCCCACCTGCCGTCGAACTTCCTGATGGTGGGGGTGTTGTGGCCGGGCGATTTCATCATTCCGGCGATCAACTATCCGGGCGAGTGGCGCGACGCGGTCGATGGCGGTAAGGCCCTGGCGCGCTTCGCCAACACCACCCTGAGCGGCGCCGCCGATTTCTGCTTCCTGTCGCACAGCCTGGGCGGACGCTTGGTGCTGGAGGCCGCGGCGGGTCTGGAGCGCCAGGCGGCGCGGGTCTGTCTGACCGCGGCGGCCACCGACGATGACTGTCTGGAGTCGCCCTACGACGCCACGGTGGCCAACAGCCGGGCCCTGACCTATCTGGCCTCGAAGAAGGACATGGTGCTCAAGCTGGCCTATCCGATCGGCGATTGGGCGGGCGATGTCTTCCTGGGCGACAAGGATGACGCCCTGCGCGGCGCCCTGGGTCGCCACGGCGCCCAATGGCCGCGCACCCACCAGCCCAAGGCCTGGGGCTTCAAGGTCGACGAGGCGCTCGACTTTGGCCACGGCAGCTATTTTCCGCCCAGCAAGCCGGCCGATCAGCCCAAGGCGAGCCACGATCAGGTGGCGCGCTTCGCCGCCGCCTTTCTGCGGGGCGGATCGCCGGTCTGGCCGCGCCTCGGGCCCTATATGGGCTGATCATGGCCACTTCACCGCCGGCGGCATCGAGCTGAGGATTGACTCCACATTGCCGCCGGTCTTCAGGCCGAACATCGTGCCGCGGTCGTAGAGCAGGTTGAACTCGACATAGCGGCCGCGCTGGACCAGCTGCTGCTCGCGCTCGTCCGGCGTCCAGGCCTCGCCCATTCGGCGTCGCACCAGGGTGGGATAGATCTCCAGGAAGGCCTTGCCGACGTCCTGGGTGAAGGTGAAGTCCCGCGACCAATCGCCGCTGTCATGATGGTCGTAGAAGATCCCGCCGATGCCGCGCGACTCGTTGCGATGCGGCAGGAAGAAGTACTCGTCGCACCAGGCCTTGTACTTGGCGTGCCAGTCGGGGTGGTGGGCGTCGCAGGCGCGCTGATAGGCGGCGTGAAAGTCGATGGCGTCGGGAAAGTCCTGCCGGCGCTGATAGCCCAGCAGCGGGGTCAGGTCGCCGCCGCCGCCGAACCAGCTCTGGGTGGTGGCGATGAAGCGGGTGTTCATGTGCACGGCCGGCACGCGCGGATTGGTCATGTGGGCGATCAGGCTGATGCCGGTGGCGAAGAATCGGGGATCGGTGTCGGCGCCCGGCATGGCCTTGGCCATTTCAGGGGTGAAGGCCCCGAAAACCGTCGAGCAATGCACCCCGACCTTCTCGAACAATCGGCCGTGCATCATCGACATCACGCCGCCGCCGCCGGCCTCGCGGTCCCAGGGCTTGCGGACGAATCGCCCGGCGGGGCCTGGATAGAGATCCGTGGGGGCCTCGTCCTCGAGGCGCTCGAATTCCGCGCAGATCTGGTCGCGCAGGCGTTCAAACCAGACCTGGGCCAGAATTTTTTTCTGTTCGAGGTCGCCGGGGGCGAGGGGCGTCGTGCTCATGATGTCCGATTAAGCGCTCGGCGCGCCCAGCGCAATTCCACGGCGCGACCTAGGGCGGCGGAGGGGCGCCGGCCGCAGCCGCGGCGGCGAGATCGAAAAAGCCGTCGGTCTGGCGCAGGGCCTCGCCCAAGGCCATCGACACCGTGGTGGCCAGGTTCATCGAACGGGCCTCGGGGCGCAGGGGAATCACCAGCCGGCCCTGGGCCGCCGCGTGAACCTCTTCGGGCGCGCCGCGGCTTTCATTGCCGAACAGCAGGGTGTCGCCGGTCTGGAACTCAAATTGGTGAAACGCAACCGCGCCCCGGGTCGTGAACAGCAGCAATCGCCCCTGGGCCCGTTCGGGGGCCGCGAGAAAACTCTCCCAGCCGTCATGGCGCTTCATATGGGCCAGCGGGCCGTAGTCGAGCGCCGCCCGCTTGAGGCTCTTGTCGTCCAGGGGGAAGCTGCAGGGCTCGATAATGTCCAGACCGACCCCGAAACAGGCGGCCAATCGGATCGCGGCCCCGACGTTTTGCGGAATGCCTGGTTGAAAAAGTGCGACACGCATTCTAAGCGAACCACCACAGGGCTAGCAGGGACATTCCTGCGAATCGAAAGGGCTTGCGGACTCGCGCCGCGCGTCCGATAGGACGAACCGACCGCCGCCTTGTGGCGGAGATCCGTTCGCGGGTCGACAAAGATAAGGCGCCGCAAGGCGCTCCTCAGGGCCAGCCGGTCTCTCGGCATGGCGGAATCGAAGGGTGACTTGGGTGGCCGACACCGCCGTGGGCGCAACGACTGAGCCGGAGCATGGGGCTGATCCCAGCCGGCGTGACTTCATTTACATCGCCACGATCGCCGCCGCCGCTGGCGCTGGCGCGTCGCTGGTGTGGCCGTTCGTCGATCAGATGAACCCGTCAGCCGATACGCTGGCCATGGCCTCGATCGAGTTCGATCTGACCAAGGTCGTCGAAGGCCAGCAGGTCACGCTGAAATGGCGCGGCAAGCCGCTGTTCGTCCGTAATCGCACCAAGGCGGAAATCGCCGCGGCGGTGAAGGACGACGGCGCGTCGATGAAGGACCCCCAGAAGGACGCCGACCGGGTCAAGCCCGGCAAGGCCAACTGGCTGGTCCTGATCGGCAGCTGTACGCACCTGGGCTGCGTGCCCACGTTCGGCGGCGGCGATTACGGCGGCTGGTTCTGCCCGTGCCACGGCTCGGTGTACGACACCTCCGGTCGTATCCGTAAGGGCCCGGCGCCCCTGAACCTGGCGGTTCCGGAGTATGCCTTCCTCACCGACACCAAGGTCAAGATCGGCTAAGCGAGATGAGCGGACATTCGACTTATCAACCGAAGACCGGTTTCGAGCGCTGGCTCGACGCCCGTCTTCCCATCGTGCGCCTCGGCTATGACAGCTTCGTCGACTATCCGACGCCGCGGAACCTGAACTACTGGTGGACCTTCGGCGGCATCCTGTCGCTGTGCCTGGCCTCGCAGTTGATCACCGGCATCATCCTGGTGATGCACTATTCGCCGAGCGTGGATCACGCCTTCAACTC
>JAHINZ010000161.1 GCA_018895795.1 Alphaproteobacteria bacterium | reverse complement strand
GTTCGGCCAGCACCAGCGCCTCGGCCCAACCTCCGGCCGTGTGGCCGCTGGGATAGTCGCCGTTCTGGGCCAGATGATCCGTGCGCGCCTGGCAGATCGGCGCGGCGCTATCGAGATAGGGACGCCGACTGCGATAGTAGTCCTTGACCTCGCCGACCAGGCCGCCGGTGCTGACCCGATCCAGCAGCCCGGCCAAGATCGGCGCGGTCTTCGGCGTCAGCTGCACACCCAGGGCGCAGGCATAATGCTCGAACGCATCTGTATCGACATCGGCGGTCGCCACGCTCCAGCGCGGGGTCCCCTGCAGCTTGCGGGTGTCCTCGAAGATCCGCCGATCGGCCTGGGCCAGGGGTGAACCGGGCTCTGGCGGCGGCGGCAGGATGCGCAGGCCGTCGGGCGTCGCCATCGGCGACAGATAATGGTCGCCCTCGTCGGTCGATCGGCTTTCAACGGCCAGCCCTAAGCAGCGCTTGCTCGCACGAACCGGGTTACAAGCCGCGACGGCCTCGCCGTTCAGACGGGCCTGATAGCCGCCCGGCCAGCGCGGATCAGGCCGCATGTAGTCTGTCGACACATATTGCGCGCCCGACGCCAGAGCCGCGTCGCGACGGCGTCCGTCATTGATCCGGGCCTCATCCGTATCGGCGTCGGCGCGGGTGCGCACGATGAAGCCGGCCTTGACCGCCTTGCGGATGCGGTCGGCGTCCGCCAGCGGGTCGTTGAGGGTCAGATACGCCGCCGCCGGCGAGCTCTCATCGGTGTTGACGAAGAAGACGCGACCTTCCAGCGAACGCCTTTGCCCGCGATACGCGGCGACCTTCTCGGGTCCTTCGTCCAGGGCGAACAGCACCTTGCCGCGGGCGGTGCCCAAGGTGGGCCAGTTGTCGTGCAGCACAGCCTCGCGCAGCGTGGGATAGCGGCCTTGAACATCGGCCGGCGTGATAAGGGCGTGGCCTGGGAAGACGCTGCGGATCTCGGCGTCAAGCGCATCGAAAGCCGCCTCGTCCATCGGCAGGGCGCCCGTCCCGCCGGGGACCGGCGACGCGTCGGTCTTGGTGTTGAACATCAACAGGATCGGCGCGTGGTCGGGATGGGCCAATGACCAGCGGCGGATGGTCTCCAGACACATGACCAGGGTCGGACAGCCGCTGAGCACGTCCACATCCGGCACATGCATCACCTTGAAGCCTGGCTCGGCCAAGGCCGCCGCGCGCCAGGGCTCCAGCGGCTGTCCGGTCAGCTTGACCGACATCGGGTGGGAAAAACGTCCCCCCTGCGGGTCGTAATAGACGTCGATCTCCAGCTGCCTGGCGCCATCGTCCAGTTGCTCCGCCAGCGGTCGGTGGGCATAGTCCAGACCCTTGCCGCGCTCACCGATCGCGGCCAGCACCACGGGAGGAATCGCGGTCTTGTAGCTGTTATGGGTCCCCACCATCATCAGGTCGTTGAGCTTCAGATTGGCGTCCATCCAGGCGCGCGCGCAATCGGCGCCCGCCAGACGCGCATCGGGCGCCTTCACATTGCAGCCTTGCCCAACGGGCGCGCCGCCGATCAGAAGCCCCACGACGAGCGCGAGGGCGGAGAATTTCCAGATCACGGGCATGTTACAGATCTCCGATAACGGACGGGCGACTCTCACTAGGTCGGGGGTGCGACAAGGCGATGACCAAGCGACGTCACCCAACCGCAATAATTTTGGTCTAGTCCAGTTTTAATGATTCCGAGATCGTCGTCGGAGTCTTTCCCGGGGAGTTCAACGTGAACGGCAAGCTGCAGCAAGCCTTGGCGCGCGCCAATCCGATGGTCTTCACGGTCTTCGCCGGACTGGCGGGCTTTTCGGCCTATTTCGCGATGTATGCGTTCCGCAAGCCGTTTTCGGCGGCGACCTTCGACGCGGTCCCCGGATGGCCTTTCCTGCTCGACTACAAGATCGCCCTGGTTCTGGCCCAGGTCGCCGGCTACGCGCTGTCCAAGATGATTGGGGTCAAGGTGATCTCGGAGATCAACCCGGTCCGCCGCGCCGGCGCGATTCTCGGTTTGATCGCCCTGTCCTGGCTGGCTCTGGTCGCCTTCGCGGTGATCCCGGCGCCGTGGAATGTCGCCGCGCTGTTCTTCAACGGCCTGCCCCTGGGGATGATCTGGGGACTGGTGTTCGGCTATATGGAGGGCCGACGGGTGTCCGAAGTGCTTGGCGCCATCCTGTGCGCCAGCTTCATCGTCTCGTCTGGT
>JAHINZ010000160.1 GCA_018895795.1 Alphaproteobacteria bacterium | reverse complement strand
GCGCGTCCCCGGCCGACGCCGCTGGCCCCCTCCTGACCTGCTTCGCAGGTCGTCCTCCCCCTGAAGGGGGCGGATGAAGTCATCTTCCCCCTCCGGGGGAGGAGCGCCGTAGGCGCGGAGGGGGCCAGCGGCGCTTGATCCTTGAACCGTGAATCCCCTTACCCTTTCGCCAGCTCCGCCTCGACCTGACCCAGCCGGTCCTTGCCGAAGAACATCTCGTCGCCGACGAAGACGGTGGGAATGCCGAACACGCCGCGCGCCACGGCGGCCTCGGTATTGGCCATCAGCGCGGCCTTGACCTCGGGGTCGGCGGTGGCCGCCAGCAGCGCCGCGCCGTCTAGGCCCGCCGCGTCGAGGGCGCCGACGAACACGCCAGGATCGTCCAGCTTCAGCCCCTGCTCCCACATGCCCTTCAGCATGGCGTCCAGATAGGCTGGTCCGACGCCCGCCCGCTGGGCGGCGACCATGCCGCGCATCAACAGCAGAGTGTTGACCGGGAAATGCGGGTTGAACTGGAAGGCGGTCAGGCCGTGAGCCGCGATGAACCGGCGGGTCTCCAGCATCTCGTAGTCCAGCTTGCCCTTGATCCCGCCAAAGGCGACCATCGGCGACTGGTTGCCGGTCAGCTTGAAGATGCCGCCCAGCAGACAGGGCATCAGGACGATCTCGGCGCCTGTCCGCGCGGCGATGGCCGGCAGAAGCGTCCAGGCCAGATAGGCGTTGGGGCTGCCGAAGTCGAAGATGAACTCGACGGTTCTGGTCATCTCGGCGCGCCTCACCAGGTCTCTCCCCAAGGGCGCAGGTCGATCTCGTGGGTCCAGGCCGAGCGCGGCTGGTTGTGCAGCCAGACATAGTTCGCCGCTATATCTTCGGGCTTGAGGATCTCGTCGCGGTCCAGCAGGCCCTGCACATCGTCGCGCATCTGACGGGTGAAGACCCCGTCAATGGCCCCGTCGACCACCACATGGGCCACATGCACGCCCTGGGGTCCCATCTCGCGCGCCAGGCTCTGGGCCATGGCCCGCAGGCCGGCCTTGGCCGAGGCGAAGGCGGAAAAGCCCTCCTTGCCGCGCAGGCTGGCGCTGGCCCCGGTGAACAGGATCGTGCCGCGACCGCGCGGCGCCATCACCTGGGCCGCCTCGCGCCCGGTCAGGAAGCCGGCGAAACAGGCCATCTCCCAGACCTTGGAAAACACCTGGGCCGTGGTGTCGACGACCGTGAAGCGCACATTGGCCCCAATGTTGAACACCACCACCTCCAGCGGTCCGACCTCGGCCTCGATCTGGTCGAACAGGGCGACCATCTCGGCTTCCTGGCGCGCGTCGACGCCATAGGCGCGGGCCCGGCCGCCACTGGCGCGGATCTGCTGGGCGGTCTCTTCCAGTTGCTCAAGGTGGCGCGGACGGCGGGTAATGCAGACCTCATACCCCTCGGCGGCGAAGGCCCTGGCGATCGCGCCGCCGACCCCGTCGCCGACTCCCACCACCAGGCACGCGCCCTTTTGTGCCTTGGTCATGCGCTTCTCCCTCGCTCCTAGTCGACGCGAGGTTGGTTTCTAAAGTGGACGGAGTCAAACGCCCATTCGCCGGGCGCCGGAAACCCGGCCTGGCCGAACCCCAGATCGCAAAAACCCCGCGCCGTCGCCGGCGCGGGGTTTTCGAAAGCTTGCTCGGGCCCGAAGGCCGAAATCAGCTAATCTTTTCGACCTGAGCGTATTCCAGTTCCACCGGGGTGGCGCGGCCGAAGATCGAGACGGTGACCCGCAGGCGGGCCCGCTCTTCGTCGACCTGCTCGACCGAGCCGTTGAAGCTGGCGAACGGACCGTCGGTGACGCGGACGTTCTCGCCGATCTCGAACATGACGACCGTCTTGGGACGCTCGACGCCCTCTTCGATCGCGCCGACGATGCGCTGAACTTCCTTTTCCGAGACCGGCATCGGCTTGGAGCCGCTGCCCAGGAAGCCCGTGACCTTCGGGGTGTTCTTGATCAGGTGATAGGCTTCGTCCGAGAGGTTCATCTTCACCAGCACATAGCCGGGGAAGAACTTGCGCTCGGCGTTGATCTTGCGGCCGCGGCGAACCTCGACGACTTCCTCGGTCGGAACCAGGATTTCGGAGAAACTGTCCTCGAGCCCCTGGCTCTTGGCTTGCTCGCGGATGCTCTCGGCCACCTTCTTCTCGAAATTCGAGTAGGCGTGGACGATGTACCACTTGTGGTTCGGGTTGGACGCGGTTTCGGTGCTCATCGTCTTTTCTTATCCCGCGGCGAACTTGAGGAGCGCATTGGCTCCGAGACCCAGCAGACCATCGACCAGCGAGAAGAACACGGCCGCCATGACCACCATCATGAAGACCATCACCGAGGTGATCCAGGTCTCCTTGCGGGTGGTCCAGGTGATCTTGCGAGCCTCGGCGCGCACTTCCCGAAAGAACTGCAAGGGGTTGAAAGGCTTCTTCGGCGCGACAACGGCGGCGGGGGACCCACCGGCG
This sequence comes from Alphaproteobacteria bacterium, assembly GCA_018895795.1. Lineage (GTDB taxonomy): Bacteria > Pseudomonadota > Alphaproteobacteria > Caulobacterales > Caulobacteraceae > Caulobacter. The sequence goes on along the minus strand of JAHINZ010000160.1, from coordinate 1,940 downwards.
GGCGCGAGCGCCGCCGCCGTCTTGGCGGCGCGGCTCTTGATCGCGGACGGGCTGGAACCCGGTTTCCTGGCCATGCTCTTGAAGCTCACGACTTTCTAAAACGCCCGGGCCGCGAGGCGACCCAATTAGCAGAACGATGGGCCCGGGAACCGGACCTATCGAAAATAGATAATGGCAGGAGTGGGGGGACTCGAACCCACGACTTTCGGTTTTGGAGACCGACGCTCTACCAGCTGAGCTACACTCCTGCAGACCAAGACCCTCGCGGGTCGCGGTCTCTGAACAAATGGCGGCGCATCGGAGGCCTTCAAGGCCCGTCGGCGCGCTGGGTCCAATCGCCAGAGCCGCGCCATTTAGCAGGGTCGTCTCCGCCGGGCAAGCGGCCCTGGGGCGTCGCGGCCGCCTTCTGGCGCGCGGCGGCGGTGATAAGCGCGTTGATCGGGCGAAAACCGGGCCGTGATGGGCCACAGGTCGGGGTCAAACATGACAGAGAACGGCGCAAGGACGGATCAAACCGTGAGGGGAACGCGTTGACGCCAGATGACCCAGCCCGCCACAGCCCCATCCACGGCCAATGACAACCGAGCGGCCGCGCCCGAGCGCTCTTCGAATCATGAAGTCGAGAACGAGAATCTTCGAGCGCCGCCCCAGGACGGCGTAGCCCCCCGCCCGGCGACGGAGCCGCGCGGTGGCGAGGGCAGCGTCAAATCTTCCGAGACCCTCACCGATCCCGGATCCGGCGAAAACTGAAACCGTCGGGCGGTCGCTGGCGCGCCGCCCGGCTCGATCCCTAGCCCGCCTTCTTGTCAGACTTCTCGGCCGAGGCCGAGGCCTCCGGCGCGGCGCACTGGATGCCCAGATAGGACCACCGCACGTCCGTCAGCTGACGGCCGCATTCGGTGTTCTTGCCCAGATCCTTGCCTTGCAGGGAAATCGCGACGCCCTTGGCCGGATCCGGCGCCGGGCTGGCGCTGCTGATGTCGTAATATCCGCCGGCGCGTCCGCGAACCACTAGGCACGAAGTGGTCTCCACCGGCCGCACGCAGCCGGTCGCCGTGACCGATTTTCCTTCTAGAACAACTTGTTGAGCCTGGGCGACTTTTGTCTTCGCGCCATTGTCACTGCAACCGGCCACACCAAACGCTAACAGACTGGCCGCCGCGGCGGCTCCTACGAACCATACCCGCATACGTTCCTCCGTGTCGTTGGCTCCGCGAACGAAGCCTCACAACAGTGCGCCTCGTTTTGGAGGTCGGCAATCACATTTTTGACATGATTTGAAAAATCAAAACCCCATTTTGACCAGTTTGTGAAATATTTTCCCTGAGCGGGCGCCGGTGAGCAAAGTTGACATCAGCGCCGCTCTTCTCACATGAGACGCAGGTCGCTTCAGGGCCGTAGCGACAGTCATAACCACCGCGCGTCCGGACGCGCCCAGGATCGAGACCCAGATGACGGCCACCGCAACCACCACGCCCGCCAAAGAGTCCGCCCAATATGTCGAGACCGTGCTGTGGGTGAAGCACTGGACCGACCGGCTTTTCAGCTTCGCCATCACCCGGCCGACCAGCTTCCGCTTCCGCTCGGGTGAGTTCGTGATGATCGGCCTGCCGCCGCGCGAAGACCTGGGGGAAAAGAAACCGATCCTGCGCGCCTATTCGATCGCCTCGCCCAGCTTCGCCGAGGAGCTGGAATTCTTCTCGATCAAGGTTCCCGACGGGCCCCTGACCTCGCGCCTGCAGCAGATCCAGGTCGGCGACCAGATCCTGCTGGGCAAGAAGCCGACCGGCACCCTGGTGCTGGACGCGGTGCGCCCGGGCAAGCGGCTGTTCCTGTTCGGCACCGGCACCGGCCTGGCCCCCTGGCTGTCGGTGGCCCGCGACCCCGACGCCTACAGCCGCTTCGAGCGGGTGAACGTCGCCCACTGCGTGCGCGAGGTG
>JAHINZ010000159.1 GCA_018895795.1 Alphaproteobacteria bacterium | reverse complement strand
TGATCCGTGAGGTGGCTCGTCGGCTGCAGGACATCTGCCGTGAGACCGACACCATCTGTCGGCTGGGCGGCGATGAATTCGCGATCATCCAACCCGACACCACCCCCGCTGGCTGCGCCGCCCTGGCCCAGCGCGTGGTCGACGGTCTGTCGGGCGATCTGGACCTCAGCATCGGACGCGCCGAGCTGTCCTGTTCCGTGGGCGTGGCGGTGGTGTCCGACGCCGACCAGGGCCAGGCCGAGATGCTGCGCCAGGCCGATGTGGCCCTCTATCGCGCCAAGGAAGCCGGCCGCGGGCGCTACTGTTTCTTCGAGCCGGAAATGGACGCCGCCCTGCGCCTGCGCAAGGGACTGGAGCGCGATCTGCGCGCCGCGATCGAGCAGGACCGACTGACCGTCGCCTATCAGCCGCTGACCGACGCGCGCGGCGTCATCCAGGGCGTCGAAGCCCTGGCGCGCTGGAACGATCCGGACCGCGGCGACATCTCGCCGGCGATCTTCATCCCCCTGGCCGAGTCGACCGGGCTGATCGCCGCCATCGGCCGTTCGGTGTTCCGCCGCGCCTGCTACGACAGCCTGCGCTGGTCGGGGCTGGAGGTCTCGGTCAACGTTTCGGCCCTGCAGCTAAGCGCGCCGGGTTTCGTCGACGAGATCGAGGAAATCCTGGCCGAGACGGGCGCCCAGGCCACCGGCTTCGTGCTCGAGATCACCGAAACGGCTCTGCTCAAGGACAGCGACGGCATGCATGAGGCCCTGCGCCGCATCAAGCGTCTGGGCTTCCGCCTGGCGCTGGACGATTTCGGCACGGGATACGCCAGTCTCGCCTATCTGCGCCGTCATCCGATCGACAAGCTGAAGATCGACCGCTCGTTCGTTTCCAACCTGTCGCCCGAAGGCGAGTCGACCTCGGTGGCCGGCGCCATCATCAGCCTGGCGCGTTCGCTGGGCCTGAAGACCACGGCCGAGGGCGTGGAGACCCAAGCCCAGTTCGACGCGCTGGTGAAGATGGGTTGCGTCGAGTTCCAGGGCTTCCTGCTGGGCCGTCCGATGCCGGCCGAGGCAATCGCCGCCGCGCGCGAGACGCGCCTGGCCCTGGCCAACAAGGCCAAGGTCTCGACCCGCGCCCAGCGATAGGGCTTCTCAAGGGCTGGGGCGACCCAAAAGGAAGGCTGGCCAAGCCTCGATGTTCCACGGCATCTTCTGACCTAACGGAGGCGTTGACCTCCGACGTCGGGAGGGACGCGACTTGGATCATCAAGGGGTTAGTCGAAGAGGCCTCGCGGCCATGGTTCTCGGCGCGGGGGCGTTAGGCGGCGCCGCGGTCGGACTGTCGGGTTGCGAGGCCCGGCTCGAGACGGAACTCAACCCCAAGTCCCGCCAGTTTCCCAAGGACTTTGTCTGGGGCGTGGCCTCGGCGGCTTTCCAGACCGAGGGCGCGCTCGATGTCGACGGTCGCGGGCCCAGCGTCTGGGATGTGTTCGAGAAGAAGCCGGGGGTCATTGTCGACGGCTCCGACGCCAGCGTCGCCACCGACAGCTATCGCCGCTATGCCGAGGACGTCGACCTGATCGCCGGCGCCGGCCTGGACGCCTATCGCTTCTCCATTGCCTGGTCGCGCGTGCTGCCCACGGGGGAGGGGGCGATCAATCCGGCGGGCCTGGACCACTATTCGCGGATGGTCGACGCCCAGCTGGCCAAGGGAATCATCCCCTACGCCACCCTGTTCCACTGGGATCTGCCCCAGGCCCTGCAGGACAAGGGCGGCTGGAAGAGCCGCGACACCGCCCTGCGCTTCGCCGACTACGCCCACGCGGTGGTCGATCGGCTGGGCGACCGGCTCAAGCGCTACATCATCCTCAACGAGGCGGCGGTGCACGCCGTGTTCGGCCATGTGCTGGGCGAGCAGGCCCCGGGCCTGAAGGACATCAACCTGCTGGGGCCGGTCATCCACCACATGAACCTGGCGCAAGGGCTGGCGATCCAGGCCCTGCGGGCCGGGCGCGGCGATCTTTCGGTCGGCACCACCATGGCCCTGCAGCCCTGTCGGCCGGCCGGCGGTGGGATGGCGTTCTGGAACCGTCTGGCTTCGGACGGTCTGGATTCCCTGTGGAACCGCGCCTGGCTGGATCCCCTGTTCAAGGGCGTCTATCCCAAGGCGCTGGAGGACTTCCTCAAGGGCGGGGTGGTGCATGACGGCGACATGGCGACCATCCGCCAGCCTGTCGACTTCCTGGGGGTGAACTATTACGCCCCCGCCTATGTGAGGCTGGATCTGTCCTCGGCCAGCCACATCGCGCCCGCCAAGCCGCCCAAGGGCGCCGAGCTCGACGCGTTCGGTCGTCATATCGACCCATCGGGTCTGTTCGAGGTGCTCGACAGGGTGCGCCGTGACTATGGCAATCCGCCGGTGCTGATCACCGAGAACGGCTGCTCGGATCCCTTCGGCAGGGGGCCGGCGATCATCGAGGATACGTTCAGGATCCGCTATCTGCGCCGGCACCTGGAGGCGGTGCTGGCCGCCCGCGAGGCGGGCTCGCCGGTCGGCGGCTATTTCTGCTGGACCCTGCTGGACAATTTCGAGTGGGACCTGGGCTACACCTCGAAATTCGGTCTGGTGGCTCACGACCGCGCCACCGGGACGCGGACGCCCAAGGCGTCCTATGCGTGGCTCAAGGCGCTGGCGGAAAACGGAGCCCTCCCGTCTTCCCCCTGAAGGGGCCGGGGTTCAATCCGGCTTGCAGATCAGAACGTCCTTGCCGTCGCGCTTGGCGGGGTCAAGCCGACCGGGGCAGGGCTTGGGGTCG
>JAHINZ010000158.1 GCA_018895795.1 Alphaproteobacteria bacterium | reverse complement strand
GATCGGCCTGCCGACCAGTGAAAGCCGACCAGACGGGTCGGTCGAGAGGGTGAGCGCTCATGGTCGTCGCGCGCCGCGCCAGCGCTAAGGCCCCGGCGCGGCGTCTTTCCGACTAGTCGAGGTCTTCGGCCAGGATCGCCATCTCGAACATGTAGGAGCCGTCCTCGTCCTCGTCCTGGAAGACGACGCCGATGAACTCACCGGCCACTTCGACCTCGGCGGAATCCTTCTGCTTGGGACGGGCCTTCAGCGCGATGTGCGGGTTCCCGAAGGTGCGCTTCAGGTGCTTTTCGATCTTTTCGATGGCTGCGGCGTCCATGGGGAGCTCCTGTTTTGTTGTTTGAGCGCCAGGGCGCGTATCGAGGCGAACCTAGCGTCCCGCGCCGGAGTGGCAAGCCGCTTCGGGCGATGGGGGCGGCCTCGGCGTCGTTCTTCCCTCCTCGACCAGCCAGTCGCGGAACAGGACGGCGCGCGGCGAGGCTCCCGACAGGGGCGTCAGGGCGACGATCGAGGCTTCGCCGGCGATGAAGCCCAGAGGCGCGGTGAGCCGTCCGCTGGCCAGGTCTCTTTGCACGAAGGCCCACGGGCCGACGGCGACGCCCAGCCCCGCGGCGGCGGCCTCGATCAGGTAGAAATAGTGGTCGAACTCCTGTTCGCTGACCGGGTTAGGCAGGTCGCCGGGCATCTTGCGCGCCCAGTCCGACCAGCCTTCGGGAAAGGTGCGCGTGTGCAGACGCGGCAGGGCGCAGATCCCCGCCGGGGTCGGCTCGATGGTCGCGGCCAGTTCGGGCGACAGCACCGGGCCATGGAAGTGGTCCATGAACGGCGTCTCCGCCGAATCCGCGGGATAGGTCTGGCCCGCGACCCGCATGCGGATCGCCAGGTCGACGCCGTCGGTCTGATAGTCGAAGGGCCCATTGGACTCCATCACCCGCACGGCGATGTCCGGATGCGCCGCCTGGAAGCGCGGCAAACGCGGGATCAGCCACTTCATGGCGAAGGTCGGCAGACACGACACCACCAGCGGCCGCGGCCCCGCCTGGGGCGGCCTCGGGACGGCCGCCTCGATCTGATCGAAAGCCGGCGACAGGGCCTGGGCCAGCCCGAGCCCCTCCGCCGTCAGCCGCAGCCGCGAGCGCGGTCCTTCGGTCAGGGCGACGCCGAGTTGGTCTTCAAGGTGACGGATCTGCCGGCTGATCGCGCCGTGGGTGACGCACAGCTCGTCCGCCGCCAGGGTCATGCGCCCATGCCGCGCGAAGGCCTCGAAGGCGCGCAGGGCGTTGAGCGACGGCAGGGCGCGGCGGGCCATGTGATGAAATCTCACAGAAGTCCGACGGATAAGTCGTTATCGCGACGGATTCAACCGGGCGATAAGGCCGACATGCCCCCGCACCGCATCACCCCGGCCCAGCTCTTCGCCCTCGCGGTCATCTGGAGCGCGGTGGCCTATGGGGTGTCGATCAGCGGGACTCCAGCCAAGCGATCTTCCATCGCCTGGGAGAGGGCCGCTAGTTCGGCGTCAGCCGGATCTCGTACAGCTTGGGCCACAGCTTGCCGGTGACGAACAGGCGGTCGGTCGCGGCGTCATAGGCGATGCCGTTGAGCACATCGACGCGGGCGCCGGCGCGATCGGCGTCGCTGAGCAAGCCGCGCAGATCGACCCAGCCCGTCACATGGCCGGTCTTGGGATCGATGCGGGCGATGCGGTCGGTCTGCCAGATATTGGCCAGCACCTCGCCTTTCACCCATTCCAGCTCGTTCAAGTTATCCACAGGGCGGCCGTCGTCGGTGACCTGCAGTCGGCCGGTTTCCGTCAGGGTCTCAGGATCCAGGAACCGCAGGAACGACGAGCCGTCGCTCATGATGATCCGCGTCTCGTCGCGGGTCAGGGCCCAGCCCTCGCCGGCATAGGAAAATTCCCCGACCTTCTCGAAGGTCGCCCGATCATAGATGAAGCCCACCTCGTCCTTCCAGGTCAGCTCGATCAGCCGATCCTTCCAGTCGATGATCCCCTCGCCGAAATAGCGGGAGTCCACCAGGCGCTCCTGTTCGGGCAGGTCGGTCTCCAGCGTCACCTTGCGGATCGACGAGTGGCCCTCCAGGCCGGTGCTCTCATACAGAAAGCCGTCCCGCCAGAAAAGCCCCTCTGTGAAGGCGCGGGAGTCGTGCGGATAGGTGTTGACGATGGTGTAGCCGAACAGCCGCGCCTTTTCAGCCTGGGCCGGCGCGCAGGCCGTCACGGCGATCAGGGCCGCGAGGGTCAGACCTTTCCAGAG
>JAHINZ010000157.1 GCA_018895795.1 Alphaproteobacteria bacterium | reverse complement strand
GCTCCACTTCTTGTGGTGCATGCCGCTGTCGACCACCAGACGCACCGCCCGGAACAGGGCGTCATGCAGCATCCCCAAATGACCACGCGGGTCGGTCTTGTAGATCCCCATTTCGACGGCCAGTTGCTCGGCATAGAGCGCCCAGCCTTCGCCGTAGCCCGAGAACCAGTTGATCTTGCGGATCAACGGCAGGCCCTTGGCCTCGTTCGAGATCGACCCCTGCAGGTGGTGGCCCGGGACGCCCTCATGGACCGTGAGGGTGCTGAGCGTGAACTTGGCCTGTTCCTTGGTGTCACGCAGATTGATCCAGTAGATGCCCGGGCGCTTACCATCCAGGGACGGCGAGTTGTAATAGCCGCCCGGGGCGCCGGCCTCGATGGCCTTGGGCACGCGACGGATCTCCAGCGGCGCCTTGGGCAGCGCGCCGAAATAGGCCGGCAGCTGCTTTTCGATCCACTTGGCCTTGGTGTTGAGGTCGGCGATCAGCTGTTCCTTGGCCGCGTCGGTATTGGGATAGATGTCCTTGCCCAGCTCGGCCATGCGCTCGCCGACCGTGCCTTTGCTCATGCCGATGCTCTTGAACAGCTTGTCGGCCTCGACCGAGATCGAGGTCACCAGATCCAGACCCAGCTGGTGGATGGCGTCGGGGGTCAGGTTGGCGGTCGTGTAGTTCTTGAGCGATACGGCGTAGTAGTCGCCGCCGTCCTTCAGACGCCAGACGCCGGCGTCGTGGCTGGCCGTGGGGCGAACGCTTTCCAACAGAGCGATCTGACGTTTCAGGGCGGGCAGGACCGAGTTTTCGTAGATCTTCGAGGCTTCGCCCGCCCAGTCTCCGGCGATGCTCTTGTCCTTGGTCCGGCGCGCGATCGACTTGACCAGCGGCGCCTCGGCCGTGGGCGTGTCGGCGAAGGCCTTCATCTGGATCAGGGCCTTGTCGATGATGAAGTCCGGCGGGATGACGCCATCGGCCATGTCGCGCTGGGCGATCATGGTCTCCTGGTCCATCAGGCGGGCAAAGCCCTCCATGCGGGCCAGATAGGCGTCGGCGTCGGCCTTGGTCTCGATGCTGTGCTGGGTGTCGAGGAAGTCGGGCATCGACTGGTAGGAGCCCGTCAACTGGCTCAGCACATAGGGCGCGCCCGAACCGCCGCCGCCATAGGTGAACTTGCGGTTGCCTTCGTCCTGCACCGCCAAGGTGAACGCGACGGTGTCGTAGTTGATGGCGTCCATACCGGCCAGGGCCGTGCGGTCCAGGGCGCGCAGGGCCGCCAACTGGTCCCGAGTCTGGACGACCCCCGCAGCGAGCGCCGCGGCGGAACGGTCGCTGAGCAGGGCCTTGGTCCAGGCCAGATCATCCTGATCCACACCCAGGCTTGTGGCCAATTCCGGCGCCTGCCGGAGGGTCTTGGCCATGAACGCGTCGAAAAGGGCGTTGAGTTTCACGGCCTCACCGCTCGCGGCTTGGCGGGCCAACGCGAGCGACGGCGCCGACGCGGCGAGGCCGGCGGCGACGGAGGACAGCAGCATTTGACGGCGAGTTTGCACGGCGAGACCCCTAAACAACGTTTTGTTGGGCGAATGCCTAGGCCTTGACCACGATCGGCGTAAATTAATTTCTGTTAATACGCGACGTCGAAAGCCCGCTGACCGCAAATGATCATCCGCCGCGATCCAGAGTCACATAGAGCTCGCTCTCGATCACCCATTGGCCGGTGACCTTCTTCCAGACCGCCAGATAGGTCCCCGTCTGGTCCGGCGTTCCTGACCACGATCCCACCCAGTGTCCATGCTCCGCGGCGCGCAGGCCCGCGCTGTCGAGCTCGATGCTTTCGCCGGTTCGCACATAGGCGTTGAAATCCGGATCGCGGAATTGGCCGTCGAAGGCCGCGATCACCTCGGCCGCGCCCATCAGCAACGATCCGTCGCCGGCGATCAGCACCACCTTGGGATCAAAAAACGGGGCCAGCCGCGCGGCCGCCTTCCCGGCGATCAGCTTGTTGGTCAGTTTGCGACGCGCGGCGATGGCGTCTTGGGGCGTGGTCATGGTCTGGCTCTCGCAAAGCGGCCCCAGCGGTGTAGCTTGTCGGTCCCCAGAGCCGCAAACAGAGTCGCCATGTCCGCCGCGTCCGCCCCTGTCCTCGTCACCGACCGCCTGACCTTGCGCGCACCGGAACGCGCGGATTTCGAGGACAGCGCGGCCATGTGGTCCGATCCGATCGTCACCCAGTTCGTGGGCGGTCGCCCGTCGACGCCCGAGGAAAGCTGGGCGCGTCTCCTGCGGGCCCGCGGGCTTTGGGTGCTGCTCGGTTACGGCTATTGGGCGGTGCGCGAGACCGCGACCGGCCGCTATGTGGGCGAGGTCGGCTTCGCCGACTTCCACCGCGAGATCGAGCCCGCCTTCTACGACCAGCCGGAGATGGGCTGGGTGCTGGCGGCCTGGTCGCATGGCCAGGGTTTCGGGACCGAAGCGGTGAGCGCGGGCCTCGCCTGGATCGACAAGGCCCTGGCTCCGCCCCGCGTGCCCTGCATTATCGATCCGGGCAACGCGGCGTCGTTGGCCCTGGCCCGTAAGACGGGCTTCAGGGCCGTGGCCCATACGACCTACAAGGACTCGCCGATCATGCTGCTGGAGAGGACGCGGTAGGACGAGCGCCCCGTCCACGCCTTTCGCGGAACAGCGCCAGCCCAGGGACCTGTTGGCCAGACCGGCCGTCCCGGCGATGATCTTCCGAGGCAGACGCCCGCAAAGGTCGTTAGAATCCTAGTCCCCCCCGCCAGAGGCGCCCCGCATGACCGCAGGCCCCGATCCGTCCGCCCGTTTCCCGATCCCCGCCGCGGCAACGATGGTCTTTCTAAAGCCGGTCGTCAGCCATCCGCAGATCGAAGTAGGTGAGTTCACCTACTATCATGACGACGAGGACCCGCTGGGGTTCGAGAAGAACGTCCTCTACGCGTTTCCCTTCGTCGGCGACCGTCTGGTGATTGGCAAATTCTGTGCAATCGCCTCTGGCGCCACCTTCATGCTGAACGGGGGCAATCACCACACCGAGACTTTGTCGAGCTTTCCGTTCGGCATCTTCGGCCAGGGCTGGGAGGGCGCCCTGCCGGATCACTGGCCAAACAAGGGCGACCTTGTCGTCGGCCATGATGTCTGGATCGGCCAGGGCGCTGTCCTGACGCCGGGGGTCAAGGTGGGGTCCGGGGCGGTCATCGCGGCGCGTTCGGTCGTGACCAGCGACGTCCCGCCCTATGCGATCGTGGGCGGCAATCCCGCGCGAGTCATCCGCATGCGACGCCCCGCCGAAGAGATCGAGCGACTGCTGGCCCTGGCGTGGTGGGACTGGCCGGTCGAGAAGATCACGCGCCTGGCGCCGCTGATCGCGGCGGGCGACCTGGCGGCGCTGGAGGCCGCCGCCGGCGCGGTCTAAATATCCCCGCCGACGTTCGAGGCCAAGCCAGGCGCCCGGGCGACATGGATGCCGCACTCGGTCTTGTCCTGGCCCGCCCAGCGGCCGGACCGGACGTCAGCACCCTCTTCAGCGGGCTTGGTGCAGGGCCAGCAGCCGACCGACGGGAAGCCTTGGGCGACCAGGGGGTGGGCCGGCAGGTCATGTTCGGCGATGTAAGCGTCCAGTTCGGCCTTGGACCAGTTGGCCAGCGGGTTGAACTTGATCTTGCCTTCGGCCTCCTCGACCACCGCCAGCCGCAGGCGATCGCCGCCGTGGAAGCGCTTGCGACCGGTCACCCAACCGTCAAAACCGTTCAGGGCGCGGTCCAGGGGCAGCACCTTGCGGATATGGCAGCAGCCGTCGATGTCGGTGCGCCAAAGGTCGGACTTGGGGTCGTTGACGGCCAGGTCAGCAAAGGCCGGACGCAGGTCGCGCACGTCCGTCAGGCCCAAACGGGCGGTCAGCGCCTTGCGATAGTCCAGGGTCTGGCCAAACAGCATGCCGGTGTCGAGGAACAGCACCGGAATATTGGGCGCGACCCGCGAGGCCAGGTGCAACAGCACGGCCGATTCCGCCCCGAAGGACGACACCAGGGCCAGCTTCTCACCAAAGACCTGATAGGCCTTGCGCAGGATGGTCAACGGATGGGCGTCGCGCAGTTCAGCGTCCAGCCGCATCGCCAGGCTGGGCGCCACATCCGTCTGGTCGTAGGCCATCATGCGCCTCTTTCCTCGAACGCGACCGCGCGATCGTCGACCGCCCGCTGATAGACATGGCGGAAGCGATGGGCGGCCTTGGTCCAGACCTCAGGCGTCGCGCCGTCGGCCGGCTCGAACGCGTCGAAGCCGCACCGCACCATGAAACCGGCCTGCTCCTGCAGCACGTCGCCGACCGCCCTCACCTCGCCCGTAAAGCCGAGCCGCTCGCGCAGCAGGCGGGCCGAGGTATAGGCGCGGCCGTCGCGAAACTTCGGGAAGGCCAGGGCCACCACCGACAGGCGCGGCAGGTCATAGGCCAGGGCCTCGACCTCCTCGGCCGCTTCGATCCGCACGCCGACCTTGCGGCTGTTGGAGCTCAGCAGCGCGTCGCCCTCGGCCTGGAAACGGCTTAGGGACAGGATCACGTCGCCGGCGTCCGGAAGCGCGTCCTCGTCGGTGACATGGACAAACGCATCGTCGGCGAAGGCGGCGACGCCGTTGGTCAGCTTAATCAGCCTGGGCATAGACCGCCTCCTTGAAGGGCTCGAGGCCAACGCGACGATAGGTGTCGAGGAAGCGCTCCTCGCCGGTGCGGATGCCCAGATAGGCCTCGACCAGGGTGTCGATCGCGCCGGCCACCTTGTCGGCGGGAAGCGCCGGGCCGAGAATCTTGCCGATCGAGGCGTCTTCCGCGCCCGAGCCGCCCAGCGACAGCTGGTAGAATTCCTCGCCCTTCTTGTCGACGCCCAGGATGCCGATGTGGGCCACGTGGTGGTGGCCGCAGGCGTTGATGCAGCCGCTGATCTTGATCTTCAGCTCACCCACCGCCTCGGCCCGATCCTCATCGGCGAACTTGGCGGCGATGTCCTGGGCGACCCCGATGGCGCGGGCGTTGGCCAGGGCGCAGTAGTCCAGGCCCGGGCAGGCGATGATGTCGCTGGCCAGGTCGATATTGGCGGTGGCCAGACCGGCCGCCGCCAGCGCCGCGTGGACCGCTGGAACATCGTCCAGCTTGACGTGCGGCAGGACCATGTTCTGGGCGTGGGTCACCCGCACGTCGTTGAGGCCGTACGTCTCGGCCAGATCGGCGATCAGGTCCAACTGATCGGCCGTGGCGTCGCCCGGCGTCTGGCCCTGGGCCTTCAGCGAGATCTCGACGATGGCGTAACCGTTCTTCTTGTGCGGCTTGATGTTGTTGCGGGCGAACCGCTGCAGGGCCGGGCTGGCGGCGCGGGCGGCCTCGAAGACGTCAGAGCGTTCCGGCAAGACCTCGAACGGCGTCGAGGCGAACGCGCCTCGAATACGCGCCAACTCGAGGTCGGGCAGGTCGGCGCGCGCGCCGTCGATCTTGGCCCACTCTTCCTCGACCTGGCGGCCGAACTCCTCGGCGCCCAGGGCGGCGACCAGGATCTTGATGCGGGCCTTGTAGATGTTGTCGCGGCGACCGTGGCGGTTATAGACCCGCAACACGGCTTCCAGATAGCTGAGCAGCCGGCTGACCGGCAGGTGCTCCTTGATGGTCGGACCGACATAGGGGGTGCGCCCCTGGCCGCCGCCGACGATCACCTCGAAGCCCAGCTGGCCGTCGCGGCCCTGGCGCATCAGCAGGCCGATGTCATGCACCTTGGCCGCCGTGCGGTCCTTGGCCGAGGCGGTGATGGC
>JAHINZ010000156.1 GCA_018895795.1 Alphaproteobacteria bacterium | reverse complement strand
TCGTGAACAACGACCCGTACGGCTCGAGCGGTGGCAACATCCGGATCCACGGCTTTGACAACAACCGCATCTCGCTGACCTTCGACGGCGTGCCGCTGAACGACACCGGCAACTACGCCATCTATTCGAACCAGCAGCTCGATCCCGAACTGATCACCCGCGCCTCCGTCAGCACGACGTCGACCGACGTCGACAGCCCGACGGCCTCGGCGACCGGCGGTACGGTCAACTATACGACGGTCCGTCCGTCGGAAACCATGGGCTTCATCTTCGCCCCGTCGGTCGGCAGCTTCAACTATCGCCGCCTGTTCGCCCAAGTCGACACCGGCGCCGTCGGCCCCTGGGGCACGACGATGTTCGCGGCCGCCTCCTACCAGAAGTACGACAAGTTCAAGGGTCCCGGCGACCTCGAGAAGAAGCAGTACAACGCCCGCATCTTCCAACACCTGGGCGATAACGGCGACTTCATCAGCATGGCGCTGAACTACAATGAGAACCGCAACAACTTCTATCGCAACCTGACCAAGGCCCAGTTCGCCACGACCCCGGATCTGGAAAACTCGGCCACCTGCGTGCGTCCCGCCGCGGCCGCCGGCACGGTCCAGAACGAAGGCTCCGGCGCCTCCGCCGATTGCACCAACTACTACAACCTGCGGGTCAACCCTTCGAACACCGGCAGCGTTCGCTTCCAGTCGAAGCTCCACCTGGCCGACAACCTGATCCTGACGGTTGACCCGTCGTTCCAGTACGTTCTGGCCAACGGCGGCGGCACCACCGTCCTGTCGGAAAAGTCCCGCCAGTTGCTGGGCAACAGCGGCCTGACCGGTATCGACCTGAACGGCGACGGCGACACCCTCGACTCGATCCGCTTCTATACGCCCAACACCACCAACACCCGTCGCTACGGCGTGATCAGCTCGCTGATCTGGAACCTCAACGACAACAACCGCCTGCGCGTCGCCTATACCTACGACAAGGGTAATCACCGCCAGACCGGCGAATGGGCTCCCCTCGACGCCTCGGGTAATCCCGATGACGTGTTCGGCGGCAAGGACGGCTACGGCAAGAAGGTCATCGGCGGCGGCGGCTACTGGCTCCGTCAGCGCGACCGGGCTTCGGTCGCCACCCTGAACCAGTTCTCGATCGACTATAACGGTCGGTTCTATGACGATCAGGTGCGGGTCAATATCGGCCTGCGCGCGCCTTACTTCGAGCGCAGCCTGAACCAGTTCTGCTACACGCAGACCAACGGCTTTGCTTACTGCACCACCCAGGTCTCGACCCCGACGACCCGTCCGACCGGCATCACCACCGGCGAATACGTGACCCTGGCCGGCGAATCCGCGACGACCAAGTATCTCGCCCCGTACCATGCGACGGTGAAGTATGACGCCCTGCTGCCCAACGTCGGCGTCACCTGGCGTCCCGGCAACGGCCGTAGCGTGTTCTTCGGCAGCTATTCGGAAGGCCTCTCGGCGCCGCGCACCGACAACCTCTACAGCTTCACCATCCCTGACCTGCAACCGGAAACCACCAAGTCGCTTGAAGGCGGCTATCGCTTCCAAGGCGCGATGGTTCAGAGCTCGACCTCGGTCTGGGCGTCCGAGTTCGATCACCGCATCGTCACCTCCTACGACCCGGAAACCACGCTGAGCATCGACCGCGAAGTCGGCAAGGTGAAGCTCTGGGGCGTGGACTCGCAGGTCATGTTCCAGCCGGCCGACGATTTCCGCTTCTATGCCAAGGCCTCCTACAACCACAGCGAACTGCAATCGAACATCGTGTTCGGCAAGGACACCGCCGGTAACCCCGTCGCCCTGCCGACCAAGGGCAAGCAGCTGGTGGAAACCCCGACCTGGAACTTTGGCGGTCGGGTCGAATATGTGCTCCCCGCCGGCTTCACCTTCGGCGTGCAAGCCAACTATGTCGGCGAGCGCTATTCGACGGACGTCAATGACGAGAAGGTGCCGTCCTTCATGCTCATCGACGCCAACCTGCGCTACGACATGGACGCTTTTGGCCTGAAGGACACCTATCTTTAGCTGAACGCGACCAACCTGTTCGACAAGTCCTACCTGGGCAACATCAGCTCGAAGTTCAACGCCACCACGGTCACCGTGAACGGCGTCAACTCGAACGGTTCGTCGCCGACCTATTCCGTCGGCGCGCCGCAGACCTTCGTTCTGAGCCTGCACGCGAAGTTCTAGTCACCTAGACGCTTCAACGATCAGGGCGGCCCGGCGACGGGCCGCCCTTTTTGTTTTGTCGCGGGTCTTTGCTAGAACGGGCGCTTGACCCAGCGTTCCTTCGGGGCCATCTGCGCCTCCCGTTTTGATCCAGGCTTTAGACCATGACTCCGACCGTTCCCGCCGAGTGGGCGCCGCATCGCGCGATGTGGGTGGGCTTTCCCAGCCATCCCGACGTCTGGAAGGACGATCTTCAGATCGCCCAGGCCGAGGTCGCGGGCCTGGCTCGCGCCCTGGCCGGCCCCGGGGCCGAGCGCGTGCGGCTGATGGTCGTCGGCGACGAGGCCGAGGCCGCCGCCCGCGCCCTGCTGGACGACACCACGGTCGAGTTCGTCCGCGGCCAGTTCGGCGACATCTGGCTGCGCGACACCGGCCCGATCTTCATGGAGACCGAGGCGGGCCCGATCGCCGCCGGCTTCGAGTTCAACGGCTGGGGCGGCAAGTTCGAGATGGAGGGCGATGACATCGTCGCCGAACAGATCGCCGCCGCCTCGGGCACGCCCCTGGCCCGCAACGGCTTCGTGCTGGAGGGCGGCTCGCTGGACCACGACGGCCTGGGCACCATCCTGACCACCCGCCAGTGCCTGCTCAACGACAACCGCAACGGCGACTTCGACGCGGCCAAGGCCTCGGCCGCCCTGGCCAAGGCCCTGGGCGCCAAGAAGGTGCTGTGGCTGGAGGACGGGCTGCTGAACGACCATACCGACGGCCATATCGACAATCTGGCCCGCTTCGTCGCGCCCGGCGTGGTGGCCTGCCCGATGGCGTTTGGCGTCGATGACCCCAATGCCGAGGTCTATGCCAATACCGCCCGCCTGCTGGCCGGCATGACCGACAGCCGCGGCTCGCCGCTGCAGGTGGTTCGCATCCCGTCGCCGGGCCGGATCCTCGACGCCGACGGCCAGATCGTGCCGGCCTCGCACATGAACTTCCTGATCGCCAACGAGGCGGTGATCGTGCCGATCTACGCGCAGGCCTCGGGCGCCTTCGCCGTCGAGGTGATCCAGGGCCTGTTCCCCGAGCGCGAGGTGATCGGCCTGCCGTCCACCGCCATCCTGACCGGCGGCGGCTCGTTCCACTGCATCAGCCAGCAGGAGCCCGCATGACCCGGACCCTGAACGTCGCCGCCATCCAGACCTCGTACGGTTCGGATATGGCCGCCAATATCAAGAAGACCGAGGCCTTCATCCGCCAGGCCGCGGCCGGCGGGGCCCAGGTGATCCTGCCGTCCGAGCTGTTCCAGGGGCCGTATTTCTGCGTCACCCAGGAAGAAAGGTGGTTCGCGGAAGCCCATCCGTGGCGGGAGCATCCGGTGGTCAAGGCCATCGCGCCCCTGGCCGGCGAGCTGGGGGTGGTGATCCCGATCTCGATCTTCGAGCGCGAGGGGCCGCACTATTTCAACAGCGTGGTGATGGCCGACGCCGACGGCTCGATGCTGGGCCTGTATCGCAAGAGCCACATTCCCGACGGGCCGGGCTATCAGGAAAAGTACTATTTCAAGCCCGGCGACACCGGTTTCAAGGTCTGGGACACCCGCTTTGGCCGGCTGGGCGTCGGCATCTGCTGGGACCAGTGGTATCCCGAAGCCGCCCGGGCCATGGCCCTGATGGGGGCCGAGGCCCTGTTCTATCCGACCGCGATCGGCACCGAGCCGCACGACCCGACGCTCAACACCACCCTGCCGTGGCAGCGGGTCATGCAGGGCCATGCGGTGGCCAATGTGATCCCGGTGATCGGCGCCAACCGCATCGGCTTCGAGCCCTGGGACGGCTATCCCAACGGCGGCCAGCAATTCTATGGCTCCAGCTTCATCGCCGACCATCGCGGCGACCTGGTCAGCGAACTGGGTCACGCCGACGAGGGGCTGGTGGCCGCGTCGTTCGACCTGGACTTCCTGCGCACCCACCGCGCGGCCTGGGGCTTCTTCCGCGATCGCCGCCCGGACCTGTACGGGTCGCTGGCCAGTCCGCGACCGGCTTAGCGTATTCGCCGCTCGCCCCCCGCGCTGACGCGCTCCTCCGCTGGAGGGGGAAGACGAAGCGCGGCATCCGGAGGGGGCGAGGGCGCATCCCGCCGGCGCGCGCAGGCCGCGGATGGTCCCCTTTTGGGCATGGGCGCCCAGAACGACGCCGACCGCGCCCGGCAGGCGCGAAGCGACTTGACGAGTCGATATGTTATTTCATAACACCTTGAACAGCGCCGCTCCCCCGGCCCAGGTTCAGGATCTTTCCGATGTCGCGTCACGCCGCCTTTTCCGCCGTCAGCCTGCTGGCGCTGGTCGCCGCCACCGCCGTCCACGCCGAAACGCCGGCCGCCGCGCCCGCTTCGGCGACCGAAGACGCCGAGGTCTCGCGCGTCGTGGTCACCGCCGCGCCCTATGCGGTGTCGCTGGATTCGATCACCAGCAGCGTCAATATCGTCACCCGCGACCAGCTGGACGTCGCGCCGCCGGTCGGCCTGGGCGACGCCCTCAACGGTATGCCGGGCCTGCGCTCCAGCGCGTTTGGTCCGGGGGCCTCGCGGCCGGTGATCCGGGGACTGTCGGGCCCGCGGGTGATGGTGCTGCAGAACGGCGTTGGCCAGGTCGACGCCAGCGCCCTGTCGCCCGACCACGCCGTGGCCTCCGATCCGGGCGAGGCCTCGCGGATCGAGGTGCTGCGCGGTCCCTCCACCCTGGCCTATGGCGGTTCGGGCATCGGCGGTGTGGTCAACATGATCGACGACCGCATTCCGTCCAAGCGGGCCGACAAGGCCGTCGAGGGTCGGCTGGCCGCCTCGGTCTCGTCGGTCGATGACGGCCGCTCGATCAACGGCGGGCTGAAGGTCAATGCCGGCCCCCTGGTGTTCGCCTTCGACGCCGATCACCGCACCAGCGGCGACTACGCCATTCCCACACCCGCCGTGTCGGGCCGTCTGGCCGCCCGCGATGGTCTGACGGTGGATCCGCGCAAGAAGGTCCTCAACGCGGACGTCGAGATGGACGCCTACGGCGCCGGCGTCTCCTACGTCCACGACACCGGCTTCTTCGGCCTGTCGGTCAAGCGCACCGACACCACCTATGGCGTGCCCTACGAGCAGATCCTGGCGCCGATCGATCCGAACGCGGAAGGCCCGGTCTCGATCCACCTGAAACAGACCCGCTACGATCTGCGCGGCGAGCAACAGGTCGACCTGGGACCGTTCGAAACCGTCCGCCTGTCGGTGGGTTATGCCGACTATCAGCACGCCGAGGTCGCCGTCGACACCGGCGCGGTCGGCACCCGCTTCCTGTCGAACGGAACCGAGGGACGGCTGGAATTTGTCCAGAAGGCGCGGGACGGCTGGCAGGGGGCCGTGGGCTTCCAGGCCCTGACCCGGGACTTTCAGGCCATCGGCGCCGAGGCCTTCGTGCCCTCGGTCACCGTCAAGGAGGAGGGCGTGTTCACCCTGCAGCGGCTGGACAAGGATAGCTGGGGGCTCGACGCCGGTCTGCGCTTCGATCGGCGGACGCTGGACACCGCGGTCGCCAGCCGCCAGTTCGACAATGTTTCAGCCTCCCTGGGCCTGTTCATCAAGCCAGCCGACCATCAGTTCTATGCCCTGACCCTGTCGCGCAACGGCCGGGCCCCGACCGAGTTCGAACTGTTCGCCGACGGCCCGCACCCGGGCACCGGCGGCTATGAGGTCGGCGACAGTCATCTGGACTCCGAAAAGGTCACCTCGCTGGAGGCGACCGCGCGCTGGACCGGCGACCTGGTGCGGTTCGAAGGTCATCTGTGGGCCGCGCACTATAACGGCTTCATCGAGGAAACCCCGACCGGCGCGCAGAAGGACAGCCTGCCGATCTATCAGTATTTCCAGACCAACGCCGATTTCCACGGAGCCGAGGTCGAGACCAGCTATGTCGCCTGGCAGGGCGGCCAGAACGCTTTGAAGCTGGAAGGCTCCTATGACTGGGTGCGCGGTTCGACCGATCTGGGCGTGCCGGCCCGCATTCCGCCGTGGTCGCTGACCGCGCGCACGGTCTGGACCGCGCCGCGCGCCGAGGCGCATCTGGAAGTGCGGCGGGTGGCCAGCCAGGGCCGGGTCGCCGCCTTCGAGACCGCCACCGACGGCTATACCACGGTCAATGCGATGCTGACCGTCAAGCCGTTCGCCGATCCGGCCCTGCGGCTGTTCATCGATGGTCGCAACCTGACCAATGAGGAGATCCGCGAGCACGTCTCGTTCCTGAAGGACATCGCGCCGGCCCCCGGTCGTTCGGTTCGCGCCGGCCTGGCCTGGCGGTTCTAGGGGCGAAACGGCGACCGCCGTTCGCCTGTGAGTGGAAAGGGTCGGCCCGTTCTCTCGGCGGGAGACGGGTCGATTGCCCGGATGGCCGGGATCGGCTAGAAGCCCCAGGCCTTTACGGTCGCAGATAAGGTCTCGCGCGTCCGCCCTTTCAGCTTTTTTGTAGAGCTATTCATGGAATCGACTCAGTCCGCCGGCGGCATCTCCGGCAACGTTTTGTTCTACGTCTCGCCTGAGCCGCTGAACCGCGAGCAGCACGCCAAGCTCGCCCTCGTGCATAACGACAAGCCCTACAGCTTCGCCGCGGCCGGCACGGCCGTGCCGCTGACGGTCACCGAATTCGCGCCGGCCGCCCTGTCCTTCCCGGTGATCTTCGCCGGCGAAGACCGCGTGCCCTTGGCCGTGATGGGCCTCAACAACGGCGAGAACCTGTTCGTCAACACCGACGGTTCGATCGATCCGGGCGTCTATATCCCGGCCTATATCCGCCGCTATCCCTTCGTGCTGGCCAATGACGAGAGCCAGGACCGCCTGATCGTCTGCATCGACAAGGGCTCCAGCCTGCTGTCGGAAACCGGCGACACCAAGCTGTTCGACGAGGCGGGCGAGCCCACCGAATACACCCAGAACTGCATCAAGTTCTGCGACGACTTCGAAGCCGAACGCCGCCGCACCGACTCCTTCGTGCAGCTGCTGAAGGACAACGACCTGTTCGAGCTGAAGACCGCCGTCTTCACCCCGACCGACGAAGCCGGCCAGCCGGGCACGCCGCAGACGGTGGCTGAATATTACGGCGTCTCGGAAGACAAGCTGAACGCCCTGCCGGCCGAGAAGCTGAAGGAACTGCAGACCAATGGCGCCCTGGCCCAGATCTATGCGCACCTGGTGTCGCTGGTCGGTTGGGATCGCCTGATCGCCCTGGCCATGGTGCGCCAGGCCGTCCCGGCTAACCTGAACTAGGTCTTTCCTCGGAAAGCTCTGAATTGGGGCGGCGGACCTTCGGGTTCGCCGTCCTTTTTCTTGCGCTGTTACCGCGCGAAGATGCTGCGGGTCAGACAGGAAAACACCAGTCGGCCAGCCTCGTCGAGCAGGTCGTGCTGGGCGATGATCATGCCCTTGCCCTCGCCGACCGGGTCCTTGCCCATCACGGTCATGCGGCCGCGAAGCAGCTCGCCGACCGGCGGATTGCGGACCCAGCGCAGGGCGTCGACGCCCAGGCGCTTGGTCTGGGGCCAGGCGGCGCTGGCCTCGGCGTCGAGCCGCGACCAGATGGCGAAGACCATGACGTCCGGCGCGCCGTTCTCGACCGGCCAGCCCGGCGCGAAGGCGGCGATGAAGGCCTCCAGCGCCTTTTGCTCCACGGCGCGTGTGCCCAGCGAAACGACCTGGCCAATCTCGATAGCGTCGAAGGCGGCGGGCATGGGCTGATCTCACTTTGAATCGCTGACGACTGTCCATGCTCGCTGGGTCCTTGTCGAGAGCGTGTGTCCGGGCCATGTGTCGCTGACGCGTCTTGGTTCGGGCAGGGTTGAAGATGATCCGCAGACTTCTTTTGGCCTTGCAGGCCCTGGTCCTGGCTGGGCTTCTCGCCGGACCGGTCCTGGCGGCCCCCGTCAAGACGGGCCATCTGGAGGCCCAGCTGGTCGCCCAGGACGCCGCCGCCGTCCCCGGGGCGACGATCTATGTGGCCCTGCGCCAGAAGATCCAGCCGGGCTGGCACACCTATTGGCGCAATCCGGGCGACGCCGGCGACGCCACCAAGATCGTCTGGACCCTGCCGACCGGCTGGACCGCCGGCGACATCGTCTGGCCGACCCCGGAAAAGAGCCGGGTCGGGCCGCTGCTCGACTATGCCTATACGGGCCAGGTGCTGCTGCCCGTGCCGATCACCGTGCCGCT
>JAHINZ010000155.1 GCA_018895795.1 Alphaproteobacteria bacterium | reverse complement strand
GGCACATTGACGAAGCCGGCCGAGCAACCGATCAGCGCCCCGCCCGGGAAGGTCAGCTTGGGGATCGACTGATAGCCGCCCTCGGTGATGGCCCGCGCGCCGTACGAGATGCGGCGTCCGCCTTCCAGATGCGGCTTGACCGAAGGGTGGTGCTTGAAGCGCTGGAACTCGTCGAACGGCGACAGCCACGGGTTCTTGTAGTTCAGGTGCACCACATAGCCGATCGACACGTAATTATCGCCGAAGTGGTACATGAAACTGCCGCCGCCGGTCTTGTCGTCCAGCGGCCAGCCGGTGGTGTGCTCGGCCAGACCCGGCTGATGCTTCTCGGGCGGCACCTGCCACAGTTCCTTGATGCCGAGCCCGTACTTCTGCGGCGACTTGCCGGCCGACAGGTCGAACTTGGCGATCAGTTGCTTGGCCAGCGAGCCGCGCACGCCCTCGGCGATGAACACGTACTTGCCGTGCAGCTCCATGCCGGGCTGGTAGTCGTCCTTGTGGTGACCGTCCTTGGCGATGCCGACCACGCCCACGACGACGCCCTTCAGCGATCCGTCCTCGTTCCAGACCATGTCGGAGGCGGCGAAGCCCGGATAGATCTCGACGCCCAGTTCCTCGGCCTTGACCGCCAACCAGCGGCACAGATTGCCCAGCGAGGCGATGTAGCAGCCGTGATTGTGCATGAACGGCGGCAGGGCGAACATCGGCAGCGACAATTCGCCCTGCGGACCCAGGATCAGGAACCGGTCCTGGGTCACCGGCGTCTCGAGCGGCGCGTCGTCCTGGCGCCAGTCGGGGAAAAGTTCGTCCAGGGCCTTGGGATCGATCACCGCGCCCGACAGGATGTGGGCGCCGACCTCGGAGCCCTTTTCCAGCACCGCGACGGAGACCTCGGTCCCCGCCAGCGCGGCCAGCTGTTTAAGTCGAATGGCGGCCGAGAGGCCGGCGGGACCGCCGCCGACGATGACGACGTCATATTCCATCGACTCGCGTTCGAGGACTTCGCTCATGGGATCTCCCGCCCGGGGCCACCCTTGGCTTGGATGGCGCCCGCGTTTCTTGCTGTTGAGTCTGACCTTATCAGAACGTGACGCGGCGATGGTCAAGGAGAAAGCCGCGACTTTTTGTTGCGCCGCAGCGTGGAGGGGCGACGAAGTTCAGTCTAAAGATACCGCCATGAGCCTCGCCGTCGATCCGCGCGCCGTTGAAAGTCTGCTCGCCTTCTGGGCCGACGCGGGCGTCGACGCGACCTATGCGGATGAGCCGGTCGACCGGCTGGCCGAAGGCGCGGCCCTGCTGCGGGCCCGCAGTCAGCCCCCGCCGGTCGTCGCTTCGCCCCGTCCGACCCTGATCGCCGGCGGCGCGCACGATATCTCCGTCGCGGTCGCCCAGGCGCGCGCCGCCGCGGCGGCCTGCCAGGATCTGGACGCCCTGGCCGCCGCCATCGCGGCGTTCGACGGCTGCGCGCTGAAGACCCAGGGCGCAAAACAGGCGGTCTTTTCGCGCGGTCCCGCCGATGCGCCGCTGATGATCATCGGCGAAGGCCCCGGCGCCGATGAGGACACGCAAGGCCAGCCTTTCGTCGGCCGAGCCGGTCAGTTGCTGGATCGCATGCTGAAAGCCGCCGGATTGACCGACCGCGCCTTCATCACCAACACCGTCTTCTGGCGACCGCCGGGCAACCGCACCCCGACGCCGCAGGAACAGGCGATCTGCGCGCCCTTCCTGGAACGGGCCATCGGTCTGGTGAATCCCAAGATGCTGATGCTGGTCGGCGGGGCCTCGGCCAAGGCGATGCTGAAACGCGACGAGGGCATTCTGGCCTTGCGCGGCCGCTGGTTCGAATGGACCTCGGCCGACGGCGATCAGGAACTGCCCGCCCTGCCCACCTTGCACCCGGCCTTCCTGCTCAGGCAGCCCGCGGCCAAGAAGAAGGCCTGGCAGGATCTGCTGACCCTGACCGAAAGGCTTGATCGGCCCGAGCGTCCCCACTAGGACTCTCCGCGACCAATCGGGAACGGGGACACGCGCCTTCCGAGACGCGTGGTTAGGCATTGCAGCTCATCGCGCGACCTCTGGCCCTGCTGTCGGCCCTCGTCCTGTGCCTGTGCGCCGTCGTCGGCGCGCGGGCGTCCAGCCTAGAGCCTCTGTCCAGCGACGATGTCCGTTCTTATCGCGCCGCCTTCTCGGCCTCGGACCGAGGCGACTTCGACGCCGCCGAGGCGGCCCTGGCCGACACCCGCGACAAAAGCCTGGCCGGGCGGCTGGCCTACGCCAAGCTCATGCATCCGCGGGCCTACACCGCCTCCTATCATGAGCTCAGCAGCTGGCTGAGAGCCTATGGCGACGAAGCCGGCGCCGACCGGATCTATGCCCTGGCCGTCAAGCGTCAGCCGGCCAAGGGGACCGGGCCGCGCCCGCCGGTTCTGTTCGTCGCCTCCGATGACGGGCCGCCGCCCGCCGACAAGGCCCGGGGCGCGCGCGAGGCCTACTATTCCGGCGACATCACCACGGCGCTTTCCCTGGCCCAGCTCAGCGGCGAGCGCTGGATCGCGGGCCTGGCGGCCTATCGCCTGGGCCAGACCGCCCAGGCCCAGGCCTATTTCGACCAGGTGGCCCGCGACGAAAGCCAGGATGACTGGCTGCGCGCCGCCGGCGCCTTCTGGGCCGCTCGCGCCGCGGTCGCGTCCGGCCGCGATCGCGAGGCGCGCGATCTGCTGATTCAGGCGGCGCGCACGCCCAACACCTTTTACGGCATGATCGCCGCGCGGCAGCTGGCCCTGGCCGGCGTCACCCCGCCCACCGACCCCGATGATCCGATCGCCGCCCTGATCTCCCGGTTCAGCTACGACGGTCCTGACATGACCGCGCTGGGCCGCTTGCTGGACGCCGAGCCTCGCGCCCGCCGCGCCGCCGCCCTGGCCCAGATCGGGCGCTGGACCGAAGCCGGCCAGGAACTGCGCGCCGGCCTTTCCCTGGCGGCCACGGACAAGGCCCGGAGCAACTGGATGGCCTTGACCCTGGCCCTGAACGCCGGCGCGCCGCTGAACGGCGGCCGACCGGTGGCCCGCCTGGGCGCGGAGGACTATCCCCTGCCCCCGCTGGAGCCCAAGGGCGGCTTCACCATCGACAAGGCCATGGTCTACGCCCTGGTGCGTCAGGAAAGCCGCTTCGACCCCACGGCGGTGTCGGGCTCGGGCGCGGTGGGCCTGATGCAGCTGATGCCGATCGCCGCCGCCCGCGCCGCCGGCGACGACAAGCTGTTGGCCGACAACACCCCGCTGCTCGACCCCGCCTTCAACCTGCGTGTCGGCCAGGACTATTTCACCTGGCTGATGGACCGCGGCCTGCAGAGCAACGACATCCTGCGCGCCGTCGCGGCCTATAACGGCGGCCCCGGCGCCCTGCTCAAGGTGCAAGGCCAGCTGGGCGCGGACTGCGACAGCCTGCTGCTGATCGAAAGCCTGCCCGCCTTTGAAACCCGCGACTATGTCGAGAAGGTCATGGCCTCGTACTGGACCTATCGGCGCCTGCTGGGCGGAGAAACCCGCACCCTCGACGCCGTCGCCAGCGGCGCGCGCCTCGTCGACTTCCGCCTGGATCTCTAGAGCCGCGCGGCGCCCAGCGCCCGAACCAGCCGCCCCAGCCCCGGATCGCCGGACTGGAATCCGCCACTGGCCTCGTACCGTCTGACCGACACCAGCAAGCCCTGCGGCCGACGGCCGGCGATCAGCCGCGCCCACCACGATCCGCCTGGACGGGGCAGCCAGCCGGCCTTGTCCCAGCCGGCGTTGAGCTGTCGCTCCACCGCGTCGCGCCAGCCCTCGGCCAGCAGCGCATCAGGCTCGAGAACCAGCAACCAGTCGCCGCGCGGCGAAACGCATCCGGCCGCCAGTCGCGCGCCCAGATCGCCTTGAGCGTTCACCACCCGCGCCCCGCAGTCCTCGGCGATGGCCTGGGTGTCGTCGGTCGAGCCGCCGTCGGCCAGCACCACCTCGCGCACCAGACCGTCCACCGCCGCCGGAACGAGGCTTGAAAGGCAGGCGCCCAGGGTGCGGGCGCTGTCGAGCGTGGGGATGACGACGGTGAGCATGGATCCTGCATCCGCGCCTCGGCGGCGCGGGTCAAGTGTAGTTCTTGTTATGTTCTCACTTCAGTCTTAAGATCACGCCATGCCGACTCCGTCCCACCTAAACCGCGTCGCTCTCAAGGGCCGCGGCGCGCGCACAAACGACAGCGGACGCTTCGAGAGCTTCCGATCGGAAGCCTTCGAGGACGGCTGGACCGAGGCGGACGAGGCGGCGCGGCCGCTGGTCACCTCCATCCAGCCGATGAAGTCCAAGACCATCATCGCCAAGAACGACAGCCCCGACATCGGCTTCAATCGTTCGATCAATCCCTATCGCGGCTGCGAGCACGGCTGCATCTATTGCTACGCTCGCCCCGCCCACGCCTTTCTGGGCCTGTCGCCGGGCCTGGATTTCGAGTCCAAGCTGTTCTTCAAGCCCGAGGCCGGCAAGCTGCTGGAACGCGAGCTGTCCAAGCCGGGTTACAAGCCGCAGGTCATCCATATCGGCGGCGACACCGATCCCTATCAGCCGCAGGAAAAGACCCTGCGGGTGACCCGGGCGGTGATCGAGACCCTGGCCCGGTTCAACCACCCCTTCACGATCATCACCAAGTCGGCGCTGATCTCCCGCGATCTCGATATCCTGGGCCCCATGGGCCAGGCCGGCCTGGCGCGGGCGGCGGTGTCGGTAACCACCCTGGACCGCAGGCTGGCGCGCAGCATGGAGCCGCGCGCCGCGACGCCGGAGCGCCGCATCGACGCCATCCGTCAACTCTCCGAGGCCGGCGTGCCGGTGACCGTGATGTTCGCGCCCGCGATCCCCGCGCTGAACGATCATGAGATGGAGGCGGTGCTGCAGCGCGCCGCCGAAGCCGGGGCTACATCCGCCGGCTATGTGGCCCTGCGCCTGCCGCTGGAGATCAACGACCTGTTCCAGCAATGGCTGGCCACCGACCATCCAGACCGCGCCAAGCGGGTGATGTCCCTGGTTCGCCAGATCCGCGGCGGCGCGGCCTACGACTCCGAATGGGGCAAGCGGATGACCGGCGAAGGGCCCGTGGCCGAGGTGATGAACCAGCGCTTCCTGATCGCCCGGAGAAGGTTTGGCCTGAACGAGCCGTCGATGCGGATGGACGTCGGGGCGTTCAAGGTCCCGGCCAAGGCCGGCGATCAGCTCAGCCTGTTCTAGGCCTTGCTGAAGCCCAGGCTTGAATAGCGGCGCGGGCAGCCACCGCGCCCCTAGTATCCAAACTTGGGTCTAGGCCACCAGAAAACCTCAGGATTCCGAGATCCTCTTGAGATCGGCCAAGCCCTTCTCGAAGTCGCCGCCCACCAGCTTGTCCGAGTTGAAGACCAGCCCCATCAGCTTGCCGACATAGGGCTGGGGGCCCTCCATGGTCCAGACGATCTCGGTCCCGCCGTCCTTCGGCTCCAGGGCGAAGATGGCCATGTTGTGAGCCTCGAAGGGCTTGATGAAATCGAGCTTGATGGCGATCCGGGACGGGGTCTGCTCGATGATTTCCATGCGTCCGGTCCCCGCCTTGCCCCCCGACCAGCCATAGATCGCGCCGACGCCCCGCGCCGCGCCCTCGAAGGTGCGGGCCATGGTCGGATCGGTCTTCTCCCAAGGCGACCACCGGCTCCAGGCCCGGAAATCATCGATCAAGGCGGCGATCGTCGCGGGCGACGCCTTGAGGGTCGCTCGCCGCTGAACCCGGAAGGTGTTGGGACGCAGCGCGACGGCGGCCAGCGCGCCGACGGCCAGAAGAATGACGACAAGCAGGATGATCTTCAGCATGGGGTCTTCCTCCAGAACGTCATCGCCCCCCGAGGCCGCGTCGGTTCTCGGCGACGACTGTCGCGCAATCTGCGCCGAATGTCTCGGCGCGACCGTCCGCGCCGGCTTCGCGCTCAAGACGATCAAGATCGTGTCGGATCGGAGCGGCCTCGGCGGCGGCCAGGGCGATCGCCCAATCAAACGCTGTGCGCGCCGCGCGCGGAAAATCTCAAGCCCTGGCGGCGCGCGACTTCAACCATCGCCGCACCGGCAGGTCATAGGCTTTCAGCACGACCCAGGCCCCGGCGACGATCAGCGCCACCGCGCCCGCGATGAAGGCGGCGGGATAACCTTTGCCGCCGACGGCGCGGAAGGCGCGCAGCAGCAATTCCCAGCCCACCCAGTGCAGCGCGTAGAGGGGATAGGAAACCTGGCCGCTGAAGCGGCAGATCTGCCCGAGCAGGCCATGGGGGTCGCTTCGTCCCGTCAGGACGATCAGGGGGAAGACGACGCCGACACAGACCAGGTCAAAGGTGGCGGTATAGTCCAGCGGCGGCAGGCCCAGCACGGCCAGCAGGACCAGGGCCAGCAGCCAGGCCGGGACGCTCAGTCGCGTATAGGCCTGCATGCGATAGCAGCCCCAGCCGAGCGCGAACGGGAAGATCGTGCGGATGACGCCGATCCAGTAGGTGGCGCGATCCCAGCCGGTCTGAACCCCGCCCATGCCATAGGCGATCCCGATCAACACGGCGCCCGACACCACAATCACCAGGACCAGCCAAAGGGTGGAAAATCGCCGCGCGGGGAACCAAAGGGCGCTGGCCAGCACCTCGAGAAACAGCGACCAAGCCGGCGGATTCAAAGGAAAAAGCGGCGAGAAACTGTCTTCTGATTTCACCCAGATGCGCGGAAGCACCAACAGGCCCATCAGCAGGCAAATCAAGATGTTGTCGCGATGCCCGATCATCACCAGAGCGCCGGCGATCATCGACAACGCGATCAGCGGCCAGACCCGGATCAGGCGCGCCCGCATGAAGCCCAGCCAGCCCAGGGTGCGCGCGCCGTAGGCGTGGGCCAGCACGAAGCCGCTCAGGCAAAAGAAGAAGTCCACGGCCAGATAGCCGTGACCCATCAACCAGGGGCGGCCGGTCCAGCCGCCTAGATGGTACAGCAGCACGCCCAGCGCCGCGACGCCGCGCAGGCCGTCCAGGGCCTCGTAGCGACGCCCGCCTTCACTCGATTGCCCCAAAGCGCTCGCCCCCGACACCGGCGTTAAGCGCCGCGCTTCGGCGATTTCGTCAAGCCTTCAGACCTTTTCCAGCAGCATCGCCTTGGTCAGGAAGGCCCGGTCCTGAGCGATCAGTCGCAGCCCCGCTTCGGCGAACAAGGCCGTCAGGTCGGTCTGGGCGTAGGTGGAATAGTAGGGTTCGTGGAAATAGGCCGGAAAAGCTTCCAGCAGACGCGCCAGGTCCGGCTCGTCGCTGGGCTGCACCGAGTCGACAAAGACCAGAACCCCGCCCGGCTTCAGGGCGCGGGCGATCGCGGCGGCCACCACCGGCCGCACCCGGGGCGGCAGTTCGTGGAACAGATAGACGCAGCTGACGGCGTCCAGGGATCCATCGGCGAACGGCAGGGTCTCGACATTGGCCTGCACCATGCCGACGCCCGATCGACGCCTCCCCTTGGCCAGATAGGCCGAAGACAGGTCCACGCCCGCCAGGGCGGCGCGGGGAAAGGTCGCCTTCAGATCCCGCAGGAAAGCGCCGGAACCGCTCGCGGCGTCCACCAGCCTGAGGGTCCGCTGATCGCGTCCCCGCCAGTGTCGGGCCAACAGCGACAGGCCTCGCCGACGCATCGCGCCGGCCGTCCCGGCGAACAAAGCCTCGACCTGGGCGTCATAGCGTTGAGCGCTCTCGGCCGTGAACCAGCCGCCTGACTGATAGTGGAAATTTTGCCGATAGTAGTTTGGATAGGCTTCGGTTTCCGGCTCCGACTTGATCTCGAAACCATCGCCGCGACGCCGCCGCTGATCGACCACCCGCGCGTCGATCAGGAAATCCAGGGCCGCTAGAAGCGACGGAATCGGTCGGCTTGGGGCGTCCTCGACGGCGGGATAGAGACCGGCCGCCACGTCGCGCGCATCCTTCTCGAACGCCTCCAGATAGACACGGCGCAGACGCGCCTTGGAGACCGGTGGGCCATCGGGCTGAAAGGTGACCGCGGATGGCCCCTGGGTCGGCCGGGTGATGGCGCGCGCCAAGCCGCCCGTGGCGCTCCACCACGCGGCCTTGGCCGCCGCCTTGGCGCGCTGCCGGACCGCGTCTAGCGCGAAGGCGCTGCGCTCGCGTCGTCCGTCCATGACCTCGTCCATGCTCGCCTCACCGCGAAAAGACCCCGACCATCTCAATATGGGGCGACCAGACGAACTGGTCCACCGGCTGCACCTTTTCCAGGGTGAAGCCCGCGTCGACCAGCATCCGGGCGTCCCGCGCGAAGGTGGCGGGATTGCACGACACGCTGATCACCCGCGCGACCTTGGAATTGGCGATCTCGACGGTCTGTTCGAACGCGCCGGCCCGCGGCGGATCGATGACCACCACGTCGGTCTTGGTCAGTTCCATGGTCAGCATCGGACGGCGAACCAGATCGCGCGCCTCGGCGGTGATCGGCTTCAGGCCCGGCGAGCCGCCGATGGCCGCCTTCAGGGCGGCGACGGCGGGCGCGGCGGAGTCGGCGGCGTAGACGGCGGCGATCTCGGCCAGGCGGAAGGTGAAGGTGCCCACGCCGCAATAGAGGTCGGCGATCCGGGCGGCGCCCTGGGCGGCCTCGACGGCGAAGGCGACCATGGCTTTCTCGGCCTGCGGCACGGCCTGCAGGAAGCTGCCCGGCGGCAGGGCGACCACGGCGGGGCCCAGCTTCACCATCGGCTGGCGGGCCATATAGACGACTTCACCGGCCAGGGTGACGCGGGCGAAGTCGCCCTCGCTGGCCGCCATGGCCGCCAGCATGCGGGCGTCGGCCGACAAGCCGCCGCTCTTGGCCTCCACGCCGGTGACATCGACATCCAACCCGGTCGCGGTCAGGGTGACGTGTAGGGTCGGGGCCGACTTGGGGTGCTCCAGGAACGGTTGGGCCAGCCGCGCCAGGGCCGGAAAGGCCGCGACGAGGCGCGGGTCGGCGACCGGGCACTCCTCGATCTTCACCAGGTTCCACGACCGGCGCTCCTTGAAGCCCAGGCGCACACCGCCCTTGCCGCCCCGGGCGTGCAGGGCGACGCGGCGGCGCGAGGCCGCCGGCGCGGCGAAGGTCGGCAGGATCTCGGTCTCGATCCCTTCGTGCGACAGCTGCAGGCGCACCAGTTCGGCCTTCCAGTCCAGATAGGGCTGCTTGGCCCAATGCTGGGATGTGCAGCCGCCACATTCGCCGAAGTGCTTGCACGACGGCGCGACGCGATCGGGGCTGGCGTCGAGGATGTCGATCAGTTCGCCGCGCGCGCCGTCCATGTTCACGGTGACCCGTTCGCCCGGCAGAGTCAGGGGGACAAACACCGGGCCTTGCCGGACGAGGCCGTCGCCCTGGGCGCCGACCGCGTCGATGATCACTTCACGCATTCCGTATCCATTCTCGCGGCGGATCCTCGGGGGATGCCGCCATTTCAAGCGCCTGAGCCAAGCTTGGCCGTATGCCGCCGGGCCTATCAGACCTCTC